>PFOM01000036.1 GCA_002792535.1 Candidatus Peregrinibacteria bacterium CG_4_10_14_0_2_um_filter_38_24
AGTCGCTTTCACAAGAACAAAAGGCTGAAATTGATAAGAATCCTTAAACACATTTTTCTGGTCATAAGGATCGAGATGAGGATAAGCAAAAACCTGAAAAGCCTTCACGTTCACCTCAGGCGAATTCAAAATAACCTCCTTCGCAAGACCTTTTGAAACTTGGATATCCCAACCAGAATCTTTTTCCTTCTTCTCAACCTTCGAAATCGTTGTAAACATACTTCCATCCTTCGAAACCAAATGAATTTCATCACTACTTCCACTTAAATGCTCAAGATCACAGCCGTTTCCATAATAAACATTCCCATAATCCACCATCCCTTCTCTAAATTCCGAGACAACAGTGTCAAAAACTCTTCTAGCATCTGAATACATAACTCGATAATCATTCGCTTCCTTCAAAGATCTCACGATTCCGGCATAAGAACCGATCAAAACCGACATAAACATCGCAAAAATTCCAAGCGCGATAAGCGTTTCTACAAGGGTAAATCCTCTTTTTAATGTATTTTTTATCATAATGCTCCACCTTTCCAATTAGTAAATATTTCATTAAGTTTTACGTCCTTTTCAGATCCTCCATCTGTCCAAAAAACTCTCGAAACAATCCTCGCATAATCGCTACAATTAACCTCCAGATCCACCTTCACACATTCATAAGGATAAACATAAATCACACGTTTAAGCCCATCTTCATTCGAAGTTGCACTACTCTTATCCGTCAACGAACTCACTTTCCACGGCGCATATCCTTGCATTTGATCTATTCCATCCTGCTCAGATCCATTCATTGAAAAAACTTTTTTACTTTCAATTTCATACATATTCACTTTAGAAGAATCTTTCGGCACCTCAAATCCACTTCCCCAAATTTTTTCATTTATCAGCCAATTTTGATTATGTAACCAGTTCGTATCACGAATATTTCGAACAGCCTCAATCCCCTCCTGAGCATAATAATAAGCCTGCAAAGTTTTCACATTATTCTTATTTGACTGCACAATAGTCACAAGCAAATTTGTCGCCGAAACGATAGCAACCGTCAAAATCGAAATCCCAACAAGCACTTCAGTAAGCGTAAATCCTTTCTTCCCACTAATTTTCTTAAACAAATTTTTCATAAATTTTATTTGGAAACAGATGAAACTCCGGATACAAGATCAAAATAAATACTTTTTTTATAATCCGGATTATTATCTCCATAACTAATATCAACTTTCATAGACACGTCGACGGAGTCGGCATTCTTTTTTTGTCCATCCTTAAAAATTTCAGCTTCTCCATCCGGCGGCAAAAATCTCACCTCAAGAGAAGAAGGAGAATCCACCTTCGCTGACTCATTCCCAGAAAAATCCCCAACAGAAACGCCGTCTATCTTCACAATAGAATCCAGTTCAAGCGGAATTTTCTCCAAAAAAGTTCCGTCTTTTTTATCTTCACACCCCTCGTAAACCCAAGAATTCAAATTCCATTTTTTCTTTCCATTAAAGTTTTTCTGTAAAGTATAAGCCAAAAATTCACCACTGGCAGGATCATTTTCAAATAAAACCACAAAACATCTTGAATCAGAAGTTTCACTCAAATCACCCGAACCATCCTTCCCCAAATCCTTCCTGATTTCGTCAGCCCTTTGGCTTCGATAAGCCCCAAGAATCGCTTTATTTCTTTGCGAAGAAATTTGCAAAATAATACTATCCGCAGACAAACCAAGAATAGTACTTCTTTTATATTGCAAATATCCACCGATCGAAAGCGTCGAAAGCACGGCGACAAGCCCCATCACGACAATTATTTCTATAAGCGTGAATCCTTTCGCATGAACACTGATTTTTTTTTTAACTTCCAACAACATTGCTAAGGTTAAAGATAGGAGCCATTATCGCAAGCGCCAAAAGCGCCACAAAAAGACCCACAAATAAAATCATTACAGGCTCAAAAACAGAAGAAATCTTCTTCAATCCATTATCAATTTCTCTTTGATATTGATCAGCAATTTTTTCCGCGACCTTGCCAAGACTTGCAGACGCCTCTCCCACATTCAACATTTGCACAACCTCAGCGGGAAAAAGAAAATCACTATCTCCCAAACTATCTGAAATTCTTCGACCATCACGCACAGCAACCATAACTTCCTGAATTTTAAGTTTATAAAGCTTATTTGAAATCGCCCCTCCCGTAATTGCAATAGCTCTTATAACAGGAAGTCCCGCCTCAATAAGAAGACCAACCAATCCGACAAATCGTAATACATAAAGTTTTCGCAAAAGTCCTCCGATAATAGGAAATTTAAGTTTAAAATAATCCCATCTATACGAGCCATAATCACTTCCGACATAGATTGTAAAAAGTCCATAAAGAATCAATCCTCCAGCTAAAATCCCCCACCAATAACCAGTAACAGCTCTTTGTAAATTTAGTAAAATCATCGTCGCCAAAGGCAGTTTGTCTTCAGTGACTCCACTTTGTGTAAGCAAATTCATCAAAGTCGGAAAAACCCACACAAGCATACCAACCGCAACAATTAAAAGTACGCATACAACCGCAATCGGATACACCGCCGCGCCCCAAAGTTTCAACGACAAATCATGATTTTTATCAAGTTGAGATGAAAGCTTGAAAAGCATCGTATTAAGTTTTCCTGTTTCCTCTCCGGCACGCACAATTCCAATCTCCGAATCCTCAAAAACAGTTTCAAATCTACTCATGCTGTCCGCCAAAGTAGATCCATGTTCGCAGTTATAAGCCAATGTATTCAAAACACGACCAAGCCTTGGATTCTCAGTCCTTGCAGAAAGCGATTTTATCGCAGACACAACGGGAATCCCGGCATCCACCATTACCGCAAGCATATGGAAAAAATACGATTTATCTTTCAATCCAACACTCGAACGATCTATAAAAAAATCATTCAATCTTACAGAAAGTCCTGCATTTTCATTGTTATAAACTCCATAAACTACACTATCAGAAACAAATGCTCCCGAATTCCTAACTTGATTCAAGATTTCATAACCGCCTTCGGAAGCTCCGGAAACGACAAAATCCGTATCGCTCGCACTTTGATTTTTTATATTATTCTCCATAAACAATCTGGTTCAAAATTATTTTTTAAGATAAAAAGCCTGCATAGAAAGCGAAAAAGTCGCTCTCGTAGAATCCAATAAATCCGTTTTTCCAAGTTGAACATTTATACTGTCAACAATAAGAACCCTCGCGCTTTGCTCAAGACTCTCAAGAAAAGACACAAGATCACTATAATTTCCTTCAAAACTTGCGTTGATTCGTAACGAACCAACCCCCTCTTTACTTGAAGCACCTTTCCCAAATCCTATCGAATTCAGTTTTATATCGTGCGCTTTTGCCATATCAATAAGATCACGAATAACCTGATCCTGATTTACATCGCTTGGAACAGACTTCAAAAGCTCTGTTTTTTTCACCTCACTGGACAAATCAAGCTCACTTTCAGCTTGTGTCATCTCAGCGACTTTGGCTTTGCTCTGCTCAATTTGAATGTTTTTACTCGAGATATCAGCATTCATTCCGCTCACTTCCGCCGCCAATCCTTTCGTATAAAACACATATCCAACCACAATAAGAAGCAAAAGAAAAACGCCTACAAGAGCACTTTTATTACTACTCCCCTCAACATATATCGGCTGATCTTGTACATTTTGTTCTAACATATTTTTGTTTTTATTTTAGTAATTTTTTTTAATTTTATCTTGAAACTTTATTAAATATGCCGCCAGCGGAATTCGCTTCATCAAGCACAATATCGCCACTATCAGGCAAATACTTCATACTTATCAAAAACGTCAAAACTTGATTCCCCTTTTCATCAACTCCGTTTGAAATTGAAGGGACAAACGCATCCATAAAATACACGCTGGAATTGAACGACTTAATCAAATCCGCAACATCAAAGTAAGGATTTTCCGAAGTCTCAGTCGTTTTCACATTCATAGAAATCTCATCATTTGAAGATCCTGAATAAGAAAGAACAGTGATAATCGGGATTCCATCAACTTTCGGAACCGTTGCCCTAATCTTTTTTATCACATTTGACCACTCTATAATCCCATCACTTTTAATCTCATTTATCGTCTTTTTTGCGTTTATAGATTCCAAAACTTGCTTATTCTCATACTCAAGAATCTGCTTCCCATAATCAGCGATAAACGCATCTGCCTGAAGAACCTCATCTGAAAACGAAGATTTCTGCCACGACAAATACAAATTATATCCGCCAAAAGCGACAAGAGCAAAAATTCCTAAAATCATTAATGTTGAGAACCTTTTCATTTATTTTTGTTTTTAATATTTACTTCATACAATTCTACCACATTTGAAGCAAAAAAACAAGACTACAAGAAACATTCTCCACTAACAAGAAAACATGCTATAATCTTCCTATGAAAAAATTTATAGTCATAAACGAACCGTTCACTTGCGAAAATTGCGGGGAAGAAAACCCAAAAGCAAATAAAACATGTAGAAATCACTGCAGAAAATGCCTGTATTCAAAACACGTTGACGTAAAATATCCGGGAGACAGAATGTCTTTATGCTTGGGAATGATGCCGCCCGTTTTTATTGAGTTGGATAAGAAAAAAGGCTGGATGATTACCCACAAATGCTCAACATGCGGAGAATCAAAAAGAAACAAAGCCGTAGATGATGACAATTTAGACCTTTTATCGTCCCTCATTTTCGAACAAAATAAAAAAACCTATGCAGCTTCAAGAGGCCAAAAAACTGGAGAAAAGCATCTTTGAGACCCTTTCGAAACATATCAAAAAAGGTGAAAAAGTAATATTAGGACTTTCAGGCGGAGCAGATTCTGTATTCCTTTTTGAGATGCTGAAAAAATTCGCAGAAAAAACTCCCATAAAAATTGTAGCCGCACACGTAAATCATATGCTTAGAGGACTCGAGAGCGAAAAAGACGAAAAATTCGTAAAAGATTTAGCAAAAAAATACAAAACAGAAATAAAAATTTTAAAGAAAGATATCGCTAAAATAAGCAAAAAACTGGGTCGTGGCCTTGAAGAAACCGGAAGACAAGTTCGCCATGAATTTTTCGCAAAACTCGCAAAAGAACTAAAAACAAATTTAGTTTTGACAGCTCACCACGCCGATGACAACCTCGAAACAATTCTTCTAAACATCGTACGCGGAGCAGGATTAAAAGGACTTCTCGGCATGGAAGAAAAGATCAAACACAAAATTGCAAACACAGATCTCTCATTCCTAAAACCACTTTTGCAAGTCCCCAAGCAACAAATCGAAAATTACCTCACACACAAAAAAATAGAATTCGTAAAAGATTTAAGCAATCTCGACGAGACATTTAATAGAAATTTAATTAGAAGCAAAATCGTTCCAACACTAAAAAAAATCAATAAAAACATTTTTGGAACAGTTGCAAAAAATGTAAAAAATATCGGAGAAACCTTGGATTTCCTTGACGACGAAGCAAAAAAATTCATAAAAAAATCTGAAAAAATTCTAAAAGAAAAAAACGCACTAATCGCCAAAGATTTTCGAGAAGCAAATAAAGCGCTAAAGAAAGCCGTAATCCGAGAGCTATATAAAGTAAATGCAAAAACGCTAAAAGATTTTGGAAACGCACAAATCGATGAAATCTTAAAAGTCCTCGACAAAAATATCGGCAACAAAAGCAAAAAGATCGGCCCTATTACGTTTTCAGTAAACAAAAACCGCATAAAAGTTTCAGTTGAAAAAAAACACAAAAAAGTCCAATATTAGAGAAGTCAAAAAATATTAAAAAATATCTGAAACAAATATGCCAAACATTTCCTCTCCACACAAACCAAGGAATACGATTTTATATGTAGTCGTAGCCGCTCTTTTAATATCTGCGGGACTCATGATTTTCGACACAAAAGCCACAAATGAAAAAGAAATTAACCTAAATACATTTATAGAAGAAGCAAAATCCGGAATAATAAGCAAAATCACAGTCTCAAAAAATAAGATAAATCTCGAACTCGTAGACGGCGCAAAACAATTCACAAACAAAGAAGCCGGCACAAATCTATATGAATTACTCGGACAAACAGGCGTTTCAAACGAAATAATTTCAAAACTGCCAATATATATTGAGGACACAGAGTCCTCAAGTTTTTGGTCAGACATCTTAATAAGTATAATTCCATTCATTCTAATAGTCGCATTTTTCGGCTTCATGATGCGCTCAGCGCAATCAAGCAACAACCAAGCCATGTCATTTGGAAAATCAAAAGCAAAACTTTTTGATAAAGAAAAACAAAAAACAACATTTGAAGATGTAGCAGGAGCACAGGAAGCAAAAGAAGAACTCGTCGAAATCGTAGACTTTTTAAAACATCCGCAAAAATACAGAGCAATGGGCGCAAAAATTCCAAAAGGAGTAATGCTGATTGGATCTCCGGGAACAGGAAAAACCCTTCTTGCAAGAGCCGTAGCAGGAGAAGCAGACGTTCCATTTTTTAATATTTCAGGTTCTGAATTCGTTGAAATGTTCGTTGGAGTTGGAGCATCACGCGTACGAGACCTTTTCACCAAAGCAAAACGCAACGCTCCATGTATCATCTTTATCGATGAAATCGACGCCGTAGGTCGCCACAGAGGCGCAGGAATGGGTGGAGGACACGACGAAAGAGAACAAACATTAAACCAAATTCTTACAGAAATGGACGGCTTCGAAACTGGAACAAACGTGATTGTCATCGCCGCAACAAACCGTCCCGACATTCTAGACCCCGCTCTCCTTCGACCGGGAAGATTCGACAGAAGAGTTGTTGTGGACATGCCAGACATAAAAGCCCGCGAACAAATTCTCGAAGTTCACGGCAGAAATAAGCCAATGGCAAAAGGCGTAGACTTGAAGAAAATCGCAAAATCCACACCGGGATTCACAGGAGCAGATCTTGAAAACCTGATGAACGAAGCAGCAATTTTGGCTACAAAACTAGGCAAAAAAACTGTTGCAATGCCGGAACTTGAGCAATCCATAGAAAAAGTTTTGATGGGACCTGAGAGAAAATCTCGCGTTCTAAATAAAAAAGAAAAAGAAATCACAGCCTACCACGAAACAGGTCATGCAGTTGTCGGACACTTGGTCCCAAACTGCGACCCAGTTCATAAAATCTCTATAGTATCGCGAGGGATGGCTCTCGGAGTCACATGGTTTTTGCCGGACGAAGATCAACACTTAATCACAAAAAGTAAATTTGAAGACGAACTTTGCTCACTTTTAGGAGGGTACACATCAGAAGAAATATTTTTTGGAGAAATGACTACAGGTGCATCAAATGACCTTCAGCGAGCCACAAAACTAGCTCGCAACATGGTTACAAAATATGGAATGAGCGAATTGGGACCAATAATTTTTGGAGGAGAAAATGATGAAATTTTTATTGGAAAAGATTATGGCCACATCAAAAATTACTCTGAAGAAAGCTCCTCAAAAATAGATGAACTAACTAAAAAAATCATAGACAAAGCGTACAAACGCACAAAAGACCTCATTGAAAAACACAAAGATTTGATCGACCGTATCGCGAAAGACTTACTTGAAGAAGAAACAATTGCAGCGGATAAATTCAAAAAATATTTTAAAGAATAATCCCATATGAAAAATTCAAGCATCAAAATTCATCCAGCAGACGGCTCAGAGACACCATTAAAAAAAGAAGTGGGACAACTTTCTTTGGACATTTATCAAACTGACAAAGAGATAATTGTCGTAGCCCCAATAGCAGGAGTTGAGAAAGAAGACATCAATATAACGGTAAACGAAGACATCCTTGTCATCAAAGGAGACAGAGCTCCAAGAGACCAAGTGGCAGATGAAAACTATTATACAAAAGAATGTTTTTGGGGCAGTTTTTCACGCGCAATTGTCTTGCCTAAAAACGCAGACATAAAAAATATTTCAGCAAGTTTTGAAAAATGCGTTCTCGAAATTCGAATCCCAAAAGCGGAGACAGAAGCCAATAAAATCATAAAGATAAAGTCTTAAAAGCAACGCCATGAAGATAAAAAAAGCGGTAATATTAGCGGCGGGACTTGGAACAAGATTTCTTCCAGTTACAAAATCAGTGCCAAAAGAAATGCTACCTATCATCGACAAACCTTGCATTCAATATTTGGTCGAGGAAGCGGTCGCGAGCGGAATTAAAGAAATAATTTTCGTAATAAATGATTCAAAATTATCTATAAAAAATTATTTCAGTCCAGAAAAAAATGAAATAAAAGAATTAAAAGACAGACTTAAAAAAACAAAAAAAACTGCAGAATTAAAAACAATAGAATCGATCGAACATCTTGCGAAATTTCATTACATCACACAGAAAGAAGCGCTTGGAGACGGCCACGCCATACTTTGCGCAAAAAAAATAATAGGCAAAGAATCTGTCGCAATTTTATTTGGAGATGATATTTATGACAGCAAAACTCCGGCAATTTCACAACTAATAAAACAATACGAAAAATTTAAAACTCCAATAATCGGACTCCAAAAAATAGACAAAAAAGATTCAAAAAAATACGGAATTATTGCGCCTGAAAAATCATCAAAACTTCCAAAAAATCTTTACAAAATTTCTTCACTTATAGAAAAACCAACACAAGAAAAAGCTCCATCAAATCTCGCAATCGTCGGGAAATACATAATCACTCCGGAACTTTTGAAAACACTCGAAAAATCAAAGTCCTCAACAAAAGACAAAGAACTTCGTTTGATCGACGGAATGATTGAATACATAAAAACACAACCAATACACGGACTGGAAATTGAAGGCACACGCTTCGATACAGGAGACAAAGCAGGCTTCCTCAAGGCAACAACACACTTCACACTAAAACGCAGCGACCTAAAATAGCTCCACACAACTCTCCCTTTTGTCAAACCACACTTCATTGCAATCCCCCTCCATTTTTGGTATAATTACCTGAATACAAAAAGGCAAAACAAAAAATAAAAACAAAAAAAATGCACAAAGAAGAAACGCAATTGCATCCCCTAATAGAGGAGGCAGACAAAATGAAAGGCGAAGGAAAACACGTCGAAGCAATCAGAATTTGCGAAAGAATTCTTCTTGATGATTTAAGTTGCGTCGAAGCATACGAAGAAATCGGCGACAATTATTTGTCTTTGAGAAAATACGAAAACGCAGAAAAAGCACTTTCACACGCAATCAAAGTAAACGCAGAAAGTGCAAACGCAAACTATCTTCTTGGTTTCGTTTATTCTTGCACAGGAAAATGGAAAGAATCTGTCGAACTACTTGAAAAAGCCGACGGACTTTACCCAAATCATCCCGAAATCTTGAGATGTATGGGCTGGAGCATGTATCACTTTGGCCAAAGTCAAAGAGGAATCGTTCTGCTTGAGAGAGCCCTTTTCTTGGCTCCAAACGACCCATTAATATTAAATGACATCGGTGTACTTTATTTAAATGAAAAGAATTTCGATAAAGCCGCCCTACTTTTCAAAAAAACACTTCAAATCGATCCCGAAAACCAAAAAGCAAAAGAATGCCTAAACGCCGTTCGTTTCTTTCAAAGGGAATATGATAAATTGAAGAAGGAAAGGGATAGTCTTTAAGCCCCCAACGCCAAATCCCTCAAGAATTCTGAAACAGTCTTATATCCTTTTTTATAAGCCTTTTTTAAAATAGTTTTTTTATCCTCAGCACTCAACCGAAACCTCACTACATCGGCTTGCCCTTCAGTGTATTCCTTTTCCGCCAAAATCAACTTTGGCAAATCTATAAATAAATCAGGAATGTCTTCACTCAAAAACTCCTGAGCAATATTCGCATCCTTACACTCAACAAAAAATCTATTTGTTACAATTTTCCTCAAAGTATAGGAATATTTTTTATTATTTAGAACAATAAAATATTCATTTTTTTGATTTTTCATACATCAATTTTTTAACGATTTTAGCGACATAAATTTTATAAAAACTTTTACAATCATTGCCATGAACAGGAATAATAAGATCAGATTTTAAATTACAATGTTTAAACTTTACATGGCTTCCCTTTGCCAAAATCTTCTGAAATCCAACATATATCAACACCCTCTCTATTTCCACATACCTCAGACCACTCGGACAATTCAAAAACCTATCAAACAACTTCTCTACACTCGTCATATTTCGTAGTTACATTATATATAAATGTAGCCACAAAGTCAAAACATCCGACTTCGTGACTTATGCAAACAATAACAAACGAAGATTAAATTTTTATTAAAAAATTCTAAAATCTTTTCCAATCCGCACACTTGCCTTTTCCATAAAAATCCACCAAAATACCCACGTGCACCAACTAATCAAATGCGTCCCAAACTTTAGTGAAGGGCGCGACAAAGCGAAAATCAAACTCATAGAAGATTCCATAAAAAAAGTAAAAGGAATCCTTTTCCTAAATTCCGAAAGCGACATCGACCACAATCGCACGGTAATTACATTTGCAGGAGAACCGATCAAAGTAATAGAAGCCGCATTCAACGCAATCAAAACAGCCGCAAAAATCATCGACCTAAATGTACACAAAGGTGTCCACCCAAGAATCGGCGCAACAGACGTCGTCCCCTTAATTCCACTCAAAGGAATCACAATAAAAGAAACAGTAAAATATTCCATCGCACTCGCAAAACGTGTCGGAGAAAAAGTGAAAATTCCGGTATACCTCTACGAAAATTCCGCGATTAGAAAAGACAGAAAAAATCTTGCATTGATCCGCAAAGGCCAATACGAAAGACTAAAAAAAGAAATAACTTTACCTGAAAAAACTCCGGATTTCGGTCTGCAAAAAATGGGCCCTGCCGGCGCAACCGTCATAGGAGTCCGCGGAATTCTAGTGGCATACAACATAAATCTAAAAACCTCAGACGTTGAAATCGCAAAAATTATCGCAAATGCCGTACGCGAAAAAGCCAAAAATGGACTTAAAAATATCAAAGCCCTTGGCCTTTACCTAAAAAGCCGCGACACTGCCCAAGTCTCAATGAACCTCACAGATTACAAGAAAACTCCACCATTAAAAGTATTCAAAAAAGTAGAAACATTAGCAAAAAAACTCAAAACAAAAATACTTGAAAGCGAAATTATCGGCTTAATCCCGTCATCCGCTCTCCCAAAAAATATAAAAATTCTCAAAATAAAAAACTTCTCCGACAAGAAAATTCTAGAGAAACAACTAAAAACAAATTCAATCTAGCCTTCCTGTTGCACAAAACCCAAAAATCTATTACAATCACCCTTGCTCTTAGATAGTTTGGAGTGATCACTCCGATTCCTTTAGGACATCGGAGAGGAAAGTCCGAGCACCATGGCAAATCGCAGCCGATAACATCGTGCCGCCGTATATTTAAAACATGCGGAAGGGATAGTGCCACAGAGACAATACTAACCCCGCAAGGGGCAAAAGGTGAAAAGCCCTATTCATTAGGGACATATGGCGAAAGCCATAAACGTTGGAAAACCCTGTGAGGTGCAAGGTGAGATGGAAAGATTTATTCGCCGCCAATCGCAAATAACTCTTCTCACCGCTATAGATTCCACTTCGGTGGAACTAAGATAGATGATCACAACCCGAAAGGGACACAGAACTCGGCTTACCCAAACTGTTTAAGAGCAGCTAAAAAGCCTTCCACAAGCGAAGCGCATAATGATTACAAAATGAAACGTTTCGAAATTTTCTTTGGACTGATAAAAATACCGATCGACATAGTCATGACAATATCGGCATTTTTCGTAGCATACAATCTTCGTCTGATCACAGAGCCAATAAAAGGCATCGCAAAACCGATAGATTACACCGTTTTACCAACACTCGAAGCGTATTTAAGATTCAGTTCTTTCCTTGCCGCTGCGCTAATTCTCATCTTCATCTTCAGAAAACTTTATACACTTCGAACAACACTAAAATTCACAACAGAAATAAAACAAGTATTCATTTCTTGGTTTATTTGGGCCGCATTTTGCGTAACATATTTCTTTTTCACACGCACATTCCCCTTCTCAAGACTCGCGATTTTATATAGCTGGTCTCTAACATTTTCATTCATCATCGTCGGACGCGGAATAATAAAAATCATACAATTAATATTGCTAAAAAAAGGCATAGGCAAAAGAAAATTACTCTTTATTGGCAAAAATGAAATCACAAACGAAATCTACAAACAATTAAAAAAAGATGCGCGATACAAAATCGTAGAAATCATCGAAAAACCAAGCCAACTTGAATACACAATCAATCACAAAAATATCGATGAAATAATTCAAACCGATTCAAAAATAAACGCAAAAGACAACGAAGAAATCCTTCAACTCTGCGATTTAAACCACATTTCGTATAAATTCGTACCTGACCTTGTCGATGTACGCCGCTCAAACATCTCGATCTCGACCATCGGTCGTGTACCGATAATCTCACTAAAACCGACTCCACTCGAAGGTTGGGGTAGAGTCATAAAAAGATGCATCGATTTTTTTGGCTCACTGATATTATTAATCATACTCTCCCCTGTTTTTCTTCTCACAGCTATCGCAATAAGATTAAATTCAAAAGGCCCAACCTTTTTCACAAAAAAAGACGACGGCGAGCGCGTAAAAAGAGTCGGACAATTCGGAGAACTCTTCAATTTCTACAAATTCAGATCAATGTATCCGAAAACAGACAGCATGAGATACAAAGAACTTTCCTCAAGCAATACACGAAAAGACAGCCCACTCGTAAAAATAAAAAACGACCCGAGAGTCACAAAAGTCGGCAAATTCATTCGCAGATATTCAATCGATGAACTCCCACAATTATTTAGCGTTTTAGTCGGAGACATGAGCCTCACAGGCCCACGTCCACATTTACCTGAAGAAGTCGCAAAATACGAAAAAAATCACAAATTCGTCCTCACAATAAAACCCGGAGTCACCGGAATCTCACAAATAAGCGGCCGCAGTGATCTCCCCTTTGAAGAAGAAATCAAACTCGACCGCTATTATATTGAAAACTGGTCCATCATCTTCGATCTCAAAATACTCATCAAAACAATCTTCGTCGTCCTAAAAGGCCACACAGAATAATTACACAGAAGCCGCAGAACCGGTATCTGCACTCTTTTTAGCACCTTTCCTCTTCAACAATCTTCCATCTCTACCAAGACCAACAGCCTTTCTTGCACGAGCAAGTTGTAAATTAAAAACACCAACATCCATCTCTACGACCTTTTCACCATTTTCACCTTCTTTGAGCCCTTCCCTTTTCTCAGCCTTTTGTGCACGAGCAAGTTGTAAATCGAAAGCACGTCTCTCTTGTTCTGCAACCTCTGCCTCAGAAATAAATTCTTCACATTCAGGCTTATTAAAACCACCTCTGCTTCCTATTACAACAACACCAACTGCATCAACACGTAAGCCAACATAATCAGCAATGACATCAGGGTCAGAAAAACCTGATTCCAAAGCCCCCTTTCCAGTCAACATATCCAATTCCGGAGCATCTCTCAAATCAGGAAACACACTACAAACTTTTTTAGGGACAGAACCACCAACAGAAGAATCAGGAATTTCAACAAAATATTTTGAACGGACAGAAGGCATTGAAACCCCAGCAACACGAGCCCTAACAGGCTTTCCAGCATTCTCAATCATTCTTTTTGAAGCATCTCTCTCCCACACAAAGACTTCATTAGATCGAACATCGAATTCAGCACCATCCGATCCTGTAAAACTATTTAATCCTGCCATTTTATTTTTAAATTAAATTATACTAGGCGCCCATTTTAAACATTTTCCCATCTTTGTCAATCATAAAACTCCTTCAAGAAACAAAAATAGTGCTAGAATCTTCCAGCACAAACGATATTCAAAAAATTCACGAAAATTTTTATATGATTCAAAAAATACTAAACAAACTTTTGGGAGATCCGAACGAGAAAGCCCTAAAAAAGATAAGACCTCTAGTCCAAGAGATACTTGCGATAGAAGAAAAATACCAAAAAGAAATCACGACGCAGGAGCAAGTAAAAGCCAAAACTGAAGAATTCAAAGAAAGACTCAAAAATGGCGAAACATTAGACCAAATTTTACCTGAAGCCTTCGCCTTGGTAAAAACCGCATGCCGCCATCTCATGGGCAAATCTTGGACGGCAAAAGGACGCGAAGTGACTTGGGACATGATCCCCTACGACGTCCAGCTAATCGGAGGAATAGTCCTTCACCAAGGCAATATCGCCGAAATGAAAACCGGTGAAGGAAAAACTCTCGTTTGTACAATGCCGATTTATTTGAACGCACTTTTAGGCCGCGGCGCATACTTAGTCACAGTAAATGATTACTTGGCACATCGTGACGCGGAATGGATGGGCGGACTTTACAATTATTTGGGACTTTCAGTCGGCGTCACAGTCCACGGAATGAGCCATGCACAGAAAAAAGAAGCATACGCATGCGACATTACTTATGGAACAAACAACGAATTCGGATTCGATTATCTTCGTGACAACATGGTCACCGACAAAGAAGAAATCACGCAAAGAGACCTTTATTATGCGATTGTCGATGAGGTCGACTCGATTTTGATTGATGAAGCCAGAACTCCTTTGATCATCTCAACTCAAGCCGAAGAATCCACATCAAAATACCAAAAACATTCAAAATTAATCCAAAATCTTGAAGAAAATACAGATTACGTAATTGACGAAAAGCTAAAAACCGCAACGCTTACAGAAGCCGGAATCGTAAAAATGGAAGGACTTCTTGGAGTAGAAAATATTTACACGGAATCCGGATTTGAAGAAGTCCACCACCTTGAACAAGCACTTCGCGCAAAGGCATGCTACAAAAACGACATCGACTACATAATCAAAGACGGTGAAATCTTAATTATTGATGAATTTACCGGACGCTTAATGCCGGGACGAAGATACTCTCACGGCCTTCATCAAGCCATCGAAGCAAAAGAAAACGTAGAAATAAAACGCGAATCCAAAACACTGGCAACAGTTTCATTCCAAAACTATTTCAGACTTTTCGAACGCTTGGGAGGTATGACAGGAACAGCGCTCACGGAAGCAGAAGAGTTTTATCAAATTTATGGCTTAGACACAATCGTAATCCCATCAAACAGAAAAATACAAAGACTAGACAAAACAGATGCAATTTACAAAACATTCAAAGGAAAAATGTTAGCCGCAACAAAACTTGTAAAAGAACTTAACAAAAAAGGACAGCCAGTTTTGGTCGGTACAGTTTCAGTCGAAAAATCAGAAATATTGAGCAAACTTTTCACACTTGAAGGGATTCCACACACAGTATTGAATGCAAAAAATCATGAGAAAGAAGCCGAAATCGTATCAAACGCAGGACAAAAAGGTGCAGTCACAATCGCCACAAATATGGCAGGACGTGGAACAGATATTAAACTTGAAAAAGGTGTCCAAGACCTCGGCGGACTTTTCGTTTTAGGAACAGAAAGACATGAAGCTAGGCGCATCGACAATCAGTTACGTGGACGTAGTGGACGTCAAGGAGACCCTGGAGCAAGCCAATTTTTGACATCCATGGATGACGATTTGATGAGACTTTTTGGTGGAGACAAAATCAAAGGAATGATGGAACTTTTGAAAGTTCCGGAAGACATGCCTATTGAAAATTCAATAATTTCCCGCTCAATTGAAGGCGCCCAGAAAAAAGTTGAGGGCCACAATTTCGACATAAGAAAGCACCTCGTCGAATACGATGACATCATGAATATCCACAGAAACATCATCTACAAACAACGCAAAAATTATCTTTTCAAAGACGAAATCAAAGAAGATATCATACAAATGATCACAGAATCGGCGGAAAATATTGTCATAAATAATATCGCACACAGAGACGCTAAAGATTGGAACAAAAAAGAAATTTTCGAAGCATTAACTGCAATTCACAAAGACGACAATGCTCTCACGCAAGAGCAAATCAACACAATAATATACGAAGACGAACTTATCGAAAAAGCAAAATCATATCTTTTGGAAGCATACAAAAAACGTGAAAAATCATTACCGGATCCAAAAATTTTACGAGGAATCGAAAAAGCAGTAATTCTCCGCTCAACAGATACATTATGGATGGATCATATCGACACAATGCAAAACCTAAGAGAAAGCGTCGCATTCAGCGGCTACGCGCAAAAAGATCCTCTAACCGAATACAAAGCGCTTAGCTTCGAGCTTTTCAATGAACTCATGGCGATGATCAACTCCAACACATTAAACACCCTTTTCAAAATCGATCTCGAAAAAGTAGTTCCACAAGAAATGCTAAAAAGAGCTGAAATAAAACAAATCCAAACAAATGACGCAGAAATAGAAAAACCACTTTCCTCAAAAAATCCGGTAATAGTAAAAACCTCAGGCGCAACCGGCTCACAACTCACAGAACGCGCATCAACAGGCGGCACAGTAATCCACATGTCCGACAAAGATTCCGGCCCTGTCGTAGGCCGAAACGACCCTTGTCCATGCGGTAGCGGCAAAAAACACAAGAAATGTTGCGGGTGAGAACGAATCCCTATTGAGAAAAATATGAATATTTGATATTTTTCTAGTGCGGGCAGATTTTTAAACATTGTTAAAAATGGCATATAGGATCGAAGTTGTTACTCACGTAAATGACACACGTTCGGAAGTTATGAGAAAAAACCTTGTATCAGAAGGTTTTGCCATCGAAACCGCAAAAGTCCTCGAAGTCTACACCGTAAACAAAAATTTCAATTCAGAAGAGATCAAAAAGATCGCAGAAATTTTATCAAATCCGATTTCTCAAAAATTTAAAATTGTTACAAAATCAAATTTAGACCGCAATGTACTAGATAAAGTACATGAGGAGCTAAATTCGGGTTTTAACGAAGTAGCTCCGAAAGTTTTTGATTTTGCGCTAGAAATAGGCTTTTTGCCGGGAGTAACGGACAACATCGCAACCACAACAAAAGAAAGTATTGAAGGACTTACGAAACAAAAATTCATCGAAGAAGAAAGCGTTCACACGTCGACATTGATATTCTTGAAAGGAAAAATCACAGAAGAAGATACAAAAAAAATTGGCAATATTCTCGCGAATAAATTGATTCAAAGAATTCACGTAAAAGACAAAACTTCATTTGAGAAAGACAACGGAATGGATTTGATAATTCCAAAAGTTCATCTTTCCTCAGAAATCGAGATCACAAAAATCGACCTAAATATTTCAGAAGAAGAACTATTAAAACTTGGAAAAGAAGGAATTTTAAATCACGACGGAACACGCCGCGGCCCATTAGCACTTGAGAAAGATTACCTCTACGCAATCAAACAATATTTTGAAAAAGAAGATCGTTCCCCTACCGATATAGAACTCGAATCACTTGCACAAACTTGGTCAGAACACTGCAAACACACAATCTTTGCCGCAGAAATCGATGAGATAAAAGATGGCTTATACAAAGGCTATATCAAAAAAGCAACAATCGATATTCGCAACAAAAAAGGAAAAGATGATTTTTGTGTTTCAGTTTTTTCAGACAATTCCGGAGCAATAATTTTTGATGAAAATTATTTAATCACAGACAAAGCCGAAACCCACAACAGCCCATCAGCACTCGATCCATTCGGCGGTGCAATCACCGGAATCGTAGGAGTAAACAGAGACACAATTGGCTTCGGTAAGGGCGCAAAGCCGGTTCTGAATAAATACGGATTTTGCGTTGGACTACCGGACGACGAAGAACCAATTTACAGAGATAAAGATTTAAAAGAAGCTTCACTAACTCCAAAAAGAATTTTCGAAGGAGTTATTGCGGGAGTAAACGCAGGCGGAAACCAAAGCGGAATTCCAACTCCTCAAGGATTTTCTTATTTTCACAAAGACTACAAAGGCAAACCACTTATTTTTGTAGGAACAGTCGGACTTATTCCAAAGATTATAAATGGTAAACCTTCACACGAAAAAAGCGCGCATAAAGGCGATAAAATAGTAATAATTGGAGGACGAACAGGACAAGACGGGATCCACGGCGCAACATTTTCATCAGAAACACTATCAGCAGAAAGTCCTGCAACCGCAGTGCAAATCGGCGATCCGATTACCCAGAAAAAATTCTCAGACGCGATAATAAAAGAAGCTAGAGAAATGGATTTATACAATTCAATTACGGACGACGGAGCAGGAGGACTTTCATCCTCAGTCTCAGAAATGGCTAAAGAATGCGGTGGATGCGAAGTCGATTTAGAAACAGTTCCGTTAAAATATCCAAACTTAGAACCATGGAAAATATGGATTAGTGAATCACAAGAAAGAATGACACTTTCAATTCCTGAAGAAAAACTAGAAAAATTCATAGAGCTAATGAACCGCCGTGAAGTTGAATCAACAGTCATCGGAACATTCACAGATAGCGGAAGATGCATCATCAAATACAAAGACGAAAAAATAATGGATATAAGTATGGATTTCCTTCATAACGGACTTCCAAAAAAGACATTACGCGCAACTTACACAAAAATTGAACGCAAAGAAAAAGCACTACCAGAGCCAGAAAATCTCACAGAAACACTTCTTGAATTATTAAAAAATCCAAATATCGCAAGTACTGAATTTATTTCAAGACAATATGATCATGTCGTTCAAGGAGGCGCAGTTTTAGGACCACTACACGGAAAAGGCAGAGTTATATCCCCTGCTTCCGTCACAAAACCAATGATCGAAACTACAAAAGGAGCCGTATGCTCACAAGGACTTTATCCAAAATATTCTGAAATAGACACTTACGACATGGCCGCATGCGCTATAGATACAGCAGTAAGAAATTCTATCGCAATCGGAGGAAAACTTTCACACATGGCATTGATGGACAATTTCTGCTGGTGTAGCTCAAACGAACCTGAAAGATTAGGCCAATTAAAAGCCGCAGCAAAAGCTTGTTACGATTATGCTGTAGCCTACAGAACGCCTTATATATCAGGAAAAGACTCAATGTTTAACGACTTCAACGGCTTCGACAAAAACGGAAAAGCAATCAAAATTTCAGCACCTCCAACACTTTTAGTTTCATCATTAAGCGTAATGGATGATGTAACAAAAGCAGTTTCATTAGATACAAAATTCGCCGGAGATTTAGTCTACATACTCGGAGAAACAAAAGATGAACTTGCTGGAAGTGAATATTTCCCCGAAGGTGAAAATATTCCAAAAGTAAATGCGATCTCTGCAAAAAAACTTTACGAAAAAGTTGAAGAAGCAATTTTAAAAAACATGATTGCCTCTGCCCTAAGCCCTTCACATGGAGGACTCGCGGCAACATTCGCGAAAAAAACAATCGCAGGACAACTGGGAATGGAAATAGATTTGAACAAAATTCCACGCGAAAAAGATCTACAAAGAAATGATTTTATTTTATTTTCAGAGACTCAATCAAGGTTTGTAGTTACAATAAATCCAAAGAAAAAAGAAGAATTTGAAAAACTTTTCAAAAACGAATCTTTCGCAGGTATAGGCCAAATTCTCGACTCTCAAAAATTCACAATCAAAGGCACAAACGGCAAAACAATCATCGACACAAATGTAAAAGATTTAGAAGAAGCGTACAAATTCACATTTAAAGATTACTAACATGTCAAACAACGATATAACTTTAGGGAAAGATCGCTTTCGCAGAGACATTCCGCAAACAACTTCGTTGTCGAGGACGTCTCAAGGAAGCGTAGCTTTACCTAAAGTTCTTGTTCTGACTGGCTACGGAATAAACTGCGAAGAAGAAACTGCAAAAGCTTTTGAATTGTCCGGAGGACTTCCAACAATAGTTCACATAAATGACCTGATTGAAAACCCAAAGATGCTTGACGACTACCAAATCATGGTTTTCCCGGGAGGTTTTTCATACGGAGATGACACAGGTTCAGGAAACGCACTCGCAAACAAAATCAAAAATAATATCGAAAAAGAAATCCTAGATTTCGCAAAACAAGACAGATTAATCATCGGAATTTGTAACGGATTCCAAATCTTAACAAACCTCGGACTCGTTCCTGCAAAAGAAAATAAATATGGAAAACGCCAAGCAGTCCTCATGCACAACGCACACGCACGTTACGAATGCCGCTGGATTAAGCTAAAAAACACATCTCAAAAATGCGTATGGACTCGAAACATCGACACACTACACTGCCCTATCGCACATGGCGAAGGAAATTTTTATGCAGAAAAAGAAGTCATCGATAGCCTGATAAAAAACGACCAAATCGCATTCAAATATATCAAAGACGACAACTCTCCTGCCAACCAAGAGTTCCCATTCAATCCAAATGGCACAATGCTCGACATCGCAGGAATATGCGACGAAACAGGCCGTATCTTCGGTCTAATGCCACATCCGGAAAGATTCAATTCATTTACAAACGAAGACGGTTGGACCCTTGAAAAAGAACATCTCCTCCGCGAAGGCAAAGAACTTCCAACTCTAGGCAAGGGTTTGCAAGTCTTCAAAAACGCGATAGAATACTTTACGAAATAGCCTCTCAAATTTTCCAATGAAAATCATAATAACAACGAACAAAAACAGATCCACAACAATATTATCAAAAATCTCAATGTTTTTTTTTGGCGCATTCGTTACCGCAATTCTTTGGGCACTTCTTTCAAAATATTTAGGAGAATATGGAATCATAACAGGTCTACTTTCAATGATAACACTCATATTTCTCGGATTCAAAAAAACACAAAAAAACACATACCCAAGAATCATAGTCTACGGCATGCTCTCAACAACAATCCTCGCCTCGATCTTGATTTTAGGCTTCCTGTTAATAGTAAAGACAGCCTAGAAGAATCACGAGAAGAAACATATCTGTCATCTTTCCCTCTATCTTTCCTCCTCACTCATAATTCTCCTAGGTTTCGCACCATCAGCAGGTCCAACCACTCCATTTTCCTCGAGCAAATCCAAAAGCCTTGCCGCTCTTGCGTATCCAACCTTCAGCCTTCTTTGTAGCAACGATGCAGAAGCTTTTCTACTCTCCATTACAACAGTATAGGCCTGTCCGTACAAACTATCATCAGCATTGTCAGAATCAGGCACACCCAAAACCTTTTGTTTTGAAGTTTCATTTGAAGTAATTTCATTATCATATTCAGGCGCAACGGTAAGTTTTACTCTATTTGATACCCTCTCAATTTCCTCCGTAGAAACATAAATTCCCTGAACACGAAGCGGTTTATTTCGTCCAACCGGAAGGTAAAGCATATCTCCTTTTCCAACCAAATCCTCCGCCCCCATGCAATCCAAAATAATTCTTGAATCAATAGAATTTGAAACCGCAAACGCAATTCTCGCAGGAATATTTGCCTTAATAAGTCCGGTAATTACATCAACTCTCGGACTCTGTGTAGCAATGATCAAATGAATTCCAACAGCTCTGGCCATCTGCGCAATACGGCATATAGAAGCCTCAACTTCCTTTCCCGCCGCCAACATCAAATCGGCCAACTCATCAATAACAACAACAATTCTCGACATTTTTCTAACCCCATCCACTTCATTAAATTCAGCAATATTTCTCACTCTTTTTGTAGAAAGTTCTCTATATCTCCTCATCATTTCACCAACAACCCACCTCAAAGAAATCGCCGCCTTTTCAGGATCTTGAATCACAGGAGTCAACAAATGCGGAATATTATTATAAGAAGAAAGCTCAACTCTCTTCGGATCAATCAAAATTAATCTCAAATCTTCAGGCGAATTTTGATAGAGCAATGACACCAAAAACGTGTTCATACAAACAGATTTTCCACTTCCAGTCGTTCCGGCAATAAGCAAATGCGGCATAGCATCAAGACTCGCAACAATAGGTTTTCCTGAAACATCACGCCCGAGAGGAAGAGTAAGTTTTGAAGGCGAAGCCCCAAACTCAGGACTTTCAAGAATTTCACGAAGATAGACAATCGCTCTATAAGAATTCGGAACCTCAATTCCCACCAATGATTTCCCGGGAATCGGCGCCTCAATACGAACCTTCTCCGCGGCCAAAGCAAGCGCAATATCATTTTTCAAAGACGTAATTTTAGAAAGCTTCACAGCCTCATTTGGTTTCAAAGTATACTGAACAACCGTCGGCCCAACATTAACTTCATGCATCGCAACTTCAATTCCAAACTGCGAAAGTTTTTTTCTGATTTTCTCCGCACTTTCTTTCAAAAATTTCTCATCCACTACCACATTACTATCTCCATTCAGCAATAAATCGAGCGACGGAAATTCCCATTCAATTTCTTCACGCTCCGTTTTTACGGCTTTATCAAGCGCCGCCGCCGTCGCATCACCCCTATTTATCGCAACCGACTCAACTTTTTCATCATCATCATCCTCCATTAAACCATCACCGCCATTGCGCGCATTCTCTTTCCCGTCTTCATCCTCCTCTTCACGTCTCAAAGCACTTATCTTCGATTTATGTATGAAAATTTCAGGCTCAGCAACCTCCTCATCATCATAATCCTCATCTCCATCAAAAATCCCACGCTTTTTAGTTTTCCCACGCGAACGAGAAGTTTCAATTTTTATTTGTGGAATAGCAAAACGCACAAGTTCAATAATTGAAAGCTCAAAAACCAGCATCAGTGAGACCACAAACCCGGTAATAAAAATAATAGTCGCCCCAATCCTTCCAACATTCAAAACCTGCAAAAACAAAAAATTCGTCACAAAACCAATATATCCTCCATAGCTTCCAACAGAAGCATAATCATAAATATGTTCCGTCGGAACAGAAAGATGAATCAAACTAAGCCCAAAAGTCATAAACAGAATAATTCCAAAAACTCTCGAAGCCCCAAATTCAATATCTTTCGACAAAAACATCATCGCCGAAACAAGAATAAACAGCACAGGAATAATATAAATCCCCCATCCAAGAATCGGACTCAAAAATCCAACCCAAATATCCCCCACAGGCCCAAAAGACCCCTTAATACTCAAAATAGTAAGAACTCCGGTCGACAACAAAATCGTCGACCAAATCTCTCTGGCAATTAATGGATCGACCTTTATATTTACAGTAGCGCGTTTCCTGCGCACCGTCCTTCTAAGCCTTCGTCGTCTTGCCATATGAAAGTTTAACTTTAATAAAAAACACTCATTTCAAGCCCCTTTATTCTACACGACACAGCCCCTTTTTTCCAGAGGAAAAACCATGTATAATCCAATCGGAATTTACTTAAATTACACAATAAAACATGGTCCGCACACGTTTCGCGCCATCACCGACAGGATACTTGCACGTTGGAGGGCTTCGCACAGCGCTTTACTGCTACTTGTTTGCAAAGAAAAATAAAGGCAATTTTTTGCTAAGGATTGAAGACACAGACCAAGAAAGATTCGTCGAAGGTGCAGTCGAAAATTTGATAAAAACACTTTCGTGGATCAGACTTGATCACGATGAAGGGCCATTACTCGATGGCTCAGAAAAGGGAGAATTCGGCCCATATACTCAATCCAAAAGAACAGAAATTTACAAGAAACATGCAGACGAACTTATCGAAAAAGGTCATGCATACAGATGCTTTTGCACAAAAGAACGTCTCGAAGAAATGCATAATGCACAAGAAAAAAACAAGCTTCCACCGATGTATGACAGAACATGCGCAAAACTTCCACAATCGAAAATCGAAGAAAAACTCGCATCAAACACTCCTTTTGTCATAAGACAAAAAATGCCTTATGAACTAATAAAATTCAAAGATCTTGTTCGCGGAAACGTACAATTCGACGGAAAAATAATCGACGACCAAGTCCTAATAAAATCAGACGGCTTCCCGACATATCACCTCGCAAATGTAGTCGATGATCATTCCATGCAAATCACACACGTCATAAGAGGAGAAGAATGGCTTCCCTCAACGCCAAAACATATCGCACTATACAAAGCATTCGGATGGGAACATCCCGAATTTGCACACCTTCCTCTTCTGTTAAACTCGGACAAAAGCAAACTTTCAAAGCGCCAAGGTGACGTTTCTGTCGAAAGCTACATCGAAAAAGGATATTTAAAAGAAGCGATAATAAATTTTGCAGCATTTTTAGGCTGGAATCCGGGAAGCGGAGAAGAAAAAGAAATTTTCACTTTGGAAGAACTCGAAGAAGTTTTTTCAATCGAACATATCCACAAAGCCGGCGCAATTTTTAATATAGAAAAACTAGACTGGTTCAACTGGAGATGGCAAAAAGAAATTTTCAATAAAAAGATTTTTCCTCTCGCAAAAGAAATAGACGAAAAAGTTGAAATCGATTTATCTCGCAAGGACCAGCCAAAATTTGCATTCACTTCTTCAGACAAAGAAGAAAAATTCATTGAAGAAAAAGGAAAAATATTGCTCGAAATATGTAAAAAATATTTAGACAAAAAATATTTGTCAGACAAAAATATTTCAAAAATGCTTGTAACTGTTGAAGAAAAAATTCTACGCGACGCAAAAGAAGTTTCATCACAAATAGATTTTTATTTTACGCTACCAAACTATTCAAAGGAATTATTGACGAATGAAAAAATGGGAGTAGACTTTTCTTGGGCAAAGAAATCGATTGAAGAAGCACAAAAAAATCTCGAAAAATTAGACAACTGGAATATTCCTGAAATAAAAGATGTTCTTACAAAAATAGTTGAAAGATTAGAATGCAAAAACGGACAGGTTTTTTGGCCTCTACGTGCCGCGTTAAGCGGACTTGACTTCTCTCCTGGAGTATTCGAAATAATGTATACACTCGGGAAAGAAAAATCATTACAAAGAATAAAAAAAGCATTAGAAAAACTATAAAAATGAACACAAACGAAATAAAATCTACCGTAAAACAACTCACAGAAACCTGTGAATGTTTGAGCTGTAAGACAAAATACAAAGAAAATAAAATTAACGTAATCGCAACAACAAAAAAAGAAGGACTCTTCGAAATGCACTGTGACAAATGCCATTCAACATCTTTAGTCACCGTAATGATCAACAAAATAACACAGCTGGAAGGGCAGAGACAACACTCTAAAATAGAAAGTATTTCAAAAAATGATGTCCTTGATATGAAAAATTTCCTACAAAACTTTGATGGAAACTTCAAAAAAATCCTTTGATACTACAGGTTTTCTCAAATGCCAGTTTCACACACACGCAGAAGGAGATTTATTGGACCATATTTCTCATACACCGAAAGAACTCATAGATAAAGCCAAAAAACTAAGGTATGACGTTCTCTCAATCACCTCTCATAGAACAGTAATTTTCACAAAAGAGTTAGAATCATATGCAAAGAAAAAAGGAATTTTATTAATTCCGGGAATAGAATTTGAAATAAATGGCAAACATATTTTAGGAATAAATATCGACAAAAAAATCAAAAAAATAAAAACATTTGAAAACCTAAAAAAATACAAATCTACACATAAAAATTGTTTAATAATTGCTCCACATCCATTTTTCCCCGGCAAAGTAACACTCAAAAAAAACCTTCAGTCCAACATCGAACTCTTTGATGCAATCGAATATTCTTTTTGCTATACCTCTACAAAAAATTACAACAAAAAAGCGGAATCAATGGCTAAAAAACATAAATTACCAATGATTGCCACAGCAGATTGTCACGATTTAGAAAATCTAGATATTTCGTATAGCCTTATTAAAAGCCAAAAAACAACAAACCAAATAATTGAAAAAATAAAAAAATCTTCTTTTTCAAACAAAAAAATAAAACTCATATCGCAACCGATATCATATTTTAAAATTGCAAAATTAATTGCAAAACAAGAAATAAAAAATTTCTTTAAAAAATAAATATCTGTTATAATAAAAGTTGAAATTACCTCAAACCTATGGACGAAATAAACGTTTACAATATTCCTGCATTTCAAAGGAAAAGAAGTTTAGCCGCAAAAGGCAGAAAAAAAACTACTTTACCGAAAAAACGAAAAACCGCATCACGTTCAGTAAAAAAACCAACAACCCGTCGCAGTAAAATCTTAAGGCCTGTAGAAACAAACTACAACTCTCCATCTTTTATTGAACAAGATTTAATACCGGAAATTTACGAAAGAGAACCACTTCCTTCACAAGAACTTTTTGAAGAATTCGAAGAAAAAACAATAAAAAAATCTTCTTCGGATTTCAGAGAATTAAAAATATGCGGAATTTGCGAAGGATATTTCGACAAAATCGATGTAGCGATTATCAAGGTTACAAGCCCAATTCGAAAAGGAGATCAACTTATTTTCGAAAAAGAAGGAGGCCTTTTCGAACAAGTAATCAATTCAATCCAAATCGACAGAAAAGATGTATCAATAGCAAAATCAGGAAGTGATATCGGAGTAAAAGTATTTATAGCTCCAAAAGTTGGAACCCATGTCTATAAAGAATTATGAAAATTCTTGTCATCAACGCAGGATCATCTTCTCTAAAATATAAACTTTTCGATTCGAAAAATTTTATAGTTTTAGCAAAAAATCTAATAGAAGTTAGCGATAAATCAAAAACGAAAACAATAGATTCAGCGCTTAAATTAGCAATGAAAGAGATTCTCGATTCAAAAAAAATATCCTCTTTAAACGAAATAGAAAAAATAGGACATAGGGTCGTACATGGAGGAGAAAAATATTCAAAAACTACAGAAATCGAAAAAAAACTGATAGCAGAAATTAAAAAATTATTCCCTCTCGCCCCTCTTCACAACTCCATAAATCTTGAGGGGATTTTGGCCTGCAAAAAACACCTACCACGCGCAAAAAATTATGCAGTTTTTGACACAAGTTTTTATTCTACAATGCCGGAAAAAGCCTATCTATATGCCCTTCCACGCGAATTACACAAAAAATACAAAATAAGAAAATACGGATTTCACGGAACAAGTCACAAATTCGTAACGGAAAAAGCATTACAGATTTTAAAGAATAAAAAAGCAAAAATAATTTCATGCCATCTTGGCAACGGTGTATCTATAACCGCATCAGTAGGAGGAAAAGCAGTCGACACAACAATGGGGTTCACCCCGCTTGAAGGCATGATGATGGGCACACGATGCGGCTCAATCGATCCAGCAATCACATTCTACCTTTCAAAAACGGCAAAACTTCCACTCGAAAAAATCGAAGAAATTTACTTGAAAAAATCAGGCCTTAAAGCAATTTCAGAAATAAGTTGGGACATGAGAGAGATCCACAAAAAAGCGCTAAAGAAAGACAAAAAAGCGCTATTCACAATTGAAATATTTTCATATCATCTCGCAAAACACATCGCAGAAATGTCCGCATCGACCCAAGGAATCGACGCAATAATCTTCACGGCGGGAATCGGCGAAAACGCACACTACGTAAGAGAACAAACAATCAATTATCTCTCGCATTTCGGCATCTCTCTCGACAAAAAAGCAAACCGACTATCCAAAGAAGTAATCTCATCAAAAACCAGCAAATCCAAAGTCCTAGTCATAAAAACCGACGAAGAACTCCAGATTGCAAAAGAAATCTCTAATTAGTAATTCAATTCATAGATCTTGTCCTTCGTCAAAATCAACATTTTCTTCGAATCCGGATCTACACTCAAATCACGAATCTCCCCGATATTTGGGAACAAATACTGCATAGTGTAAACAAGATTTCCTGTTTTAGCATCTTTCTGGTAAAACAAAATTCTACCCTGAGCATCCACCACAAACACATAATCAAGTTTATCATTCGTATATATAATTGAAGGATCCTTCAGAGCATTAAACGGAGGATTATTTATATAAAAATCAACCTTAGTTCCTCCATAATATTTATTTATATCTCCGTTATTCATCAAAACGTAAAGATTTGCATCAATCGCAAAGCTCTTTGCTCCGGCCAAATCAACCTTTTCTTTTGCAAAATACGCCTCAGCGTTTCCAAACCCACCTGTCGTAGCTTTATATGCATATTTCCAAATCTCACTGTTCTCAGTATCCAGCAAATAAACCTTATTTCCCCAGTCAACAACATAACTTCCCTTATGAAAAGTTGTATCAACAGTGTCCATAAAATTCATCGTACCATTATTGTATTGAATCATTTTGCCATTTTTCGTCAAAAACACGACCGCATTCCTATCAGAAAAACCTGTCGCGGCGATCACAGTTTCATCTTTATCAATAGTCAAAGGATCCTGAACCTGATCAAGAACAAGCTCGTAAAGAGCATTATATTCATAAACAAAAATCCTTCCTTTCATATCCACAAAACCAAGCGCATTCACATCGCTTCTCTTTTTAGTAAGATCAGCCACAACCTTTGGAGTTTCCACTCTCTGTACGCTATCAAGTTTATCCCTCGTCTCATCTATTTGAACCAAAAACAATTTCGCTTTATCTCTATAATATCCGGAATTCAATACACTCATAGCATCAACATATGCCTTATCCAAGACCTCTTTCGCTGCCACCTTATCGTAAGACCCCTTCGTGTCAGCTTCTGTTATTTTTGACTGAACACCGTTCAAAACCTCATCAAGCTGAGCCAATTGCTCCCTCTGCGAACTATTTACTCCATAAACCCAGATTCCAGCCCCAAGCACTATGATAAGCACCACCAAAAGAGCCAAAATCTTGTCCTTCCCAAACCCTTTGGAAAAAAGTCCGGAAACAAATCTTGAAAAGAAATCTTTAATTTTTTCAAAAAATCCAATACCGGAAAGTTTGCTTCCCCCTTTCGATTTATATCCTTTAAATGCAGTCAAGAATTTTCCCGTCAAAGTCTCTTTCTGCGCAGAAACATGCCCTCTTGAAGATTCAAGCACTCCCTTCTCAGAAAACTCAATATCGTCAAGAAAATCTTCCACTTCAGCTTCCATAGCCTTTGAAAATAAAATTCCGGTAAGCCCAACTCGTCCCAAAATCTCGGTAGACATCGTATCTTTAATCTCATTCAAAGAATTCATAATATCATTCCCGCTCGTAGCCTTTGCCAAATCCGTTTTGCTAATATAACGCAAAAGCCTTGTAGAAGAGAACAAAACCGTGTCTCCAACATCTATTTTCCCGGTAGCAATACTTCCAAACACATCTCCATTGCTCAAATCATCACTCAGCCCTTCACTCACAACACTAATAAATCTCTTCCTTATAAGGTAAGCCTCACTGTCTCCAGCTTGAGTCAAATATAATGTATCCCCGACTATCGCCCCGATAATCACATTCAAATTTCCGATATATCCTGAAACTTTTTGCGCCTTAAATTCATTTAAAACTCCATTTACAGACTTAAGCCCAGCCTCAAACCTCTCGTATGGATCCTTCCCTACATCCTCAAAAAACACTTTCTGCATCGTCTCAAAAAGCACCTGTCCAATCTCCTCCGCATCCACTGGATTATTTTGAATCTCTAGATTTATAAATATTTGTCCGCTCTTGTCTCCAAAATCTTGAAAAAGATCATAATAATAATTTTCTAAAAAACTATTGTCATCCTTTCCAAAAAACAGAAACTCATATCCCGCTTTGATTGCCATAACCTTATGTTTCAAAATTTAAATTAGAGCTTATCTTACTACACAAATATACTTTAGTAAACATATTCTTTGCAAGAAAAAGTTTAACCGATATACTCTCGCCATTATGGAAAATTTTATAGTTACATTCAGGGAAACGCTTGAAGCCGCACTTATCGTAAGTATTATTCTTGGATACTTGTCAAAAGTAAACCAGCCAAAATACAAAAAGATTGTATATTATGGAGTACTTGCGGGAATAATTTGTAGCATAATCGGCGCATTTATTTTCATAAAACTACAAGGAAACTTCACTGGAGAAGGAATCGAAACAGTAATTTTCTTAGGAGCATTCAACGCAACCACAATTCTACTCTCAGTTTTCGTTATACAAATGATTTTTCATGAAGTTGAAGAATTGACTGAAAGTGAAAAAACAACAGAACTACTCCAAAATTCTTAAAAAACAGAACCTGCGTCACAAGATTTTCTGTTGCAAGATTAGATTTTCCTCTGTAAAATCACCACGCAAAGGACTAAAATACATTATAGAACTAATTAAATACCATGTTAGGAAAACTAAAGAAAAGAATCAGACTAAAAACTCACGGCTTCAGAAAAAGAAGCGCAGTTGTGCTCAACAGAAGGAGATCAAGAGGCAGAAAGAGCCTTACTGTTAAGATCCACTCTAAAGGATGATCGCAAAAAAATTTAAGATCCCCAAAAAACACATAGCACTCATTTTGCAAAAAGGTGAGTCTTTTGATTCGAAACTTTTTGTGATAAGATTCTGGGAGAATAAAGTCAGTTTCCCAAGATTTAGGATAATAGTAAGCACAAAATTCGCAAAAAAAGCGGTAGACAGAAACAAAACACGAAGACGCATTTACGAAGCACTTAGGCTCATAGTAAAAGAAAACTCAAATTTGCGCCCGCTAGACATAATACTAATTCCAAAAAAACAAATTCTAACTAAAGAATTCAAGGAAATCTCTCAAATAGCGGAAGAAACTATAACAAAGCTTTAAAATGGAAAAATTCAACCAATTAGTAAAGAATATCTTGATATTTTTAGCTATATTTTTGGCAGTAAACTACGCAATAAACCTATTTAAAGGAAATAAAGCTCCCGAAAACACAACTCCAAGCACAATAGTTTTCGAAACAACAGACAACGAATACTCAAGACGCGATATCGTCACTATAAAGATCAAAAACAACACTTCCGCCGCAATAACAATTCCAAACAAATGTCCAGCAGAACCATTCGACACATTCAGAAACGAAAACAATGAATGGGTAAAAAAGACATATTCTCCGCAACTTGATTGTACAAACAAAAAAGACATAGAAATTCTCCCTACAAAAGAGATTCTAGTCCCCTATTCAACCTGGAACCACACACTTTTTGGAGACATGGGCAGATACAAAGTTGAGATGAAAACAAAAGTAGGCGAAAAAGAAAAAACGCTTACTTCAAACGAATTCACCGTCGTAGAAGAAGGCATTTTCTCCAAACTCTGGATCGGAATTTTCTATCGCCCAATCTACAACACAATGATCTTCCTTGCGAAAATGATGCCAAATCATGACATTGGACTAGCCATAATTCTTCTTACACTAATAATAAGAACAATTCTGCTCATACCTTCACAAAAGGCTATGAAAGCGCAAAAACGCATGCAAGACGTTCAACCTAGACTCGAGAAAATCAAAGAAAAATACAAAGGAGATCAGCAAAAAATCGCCATGGAAACAATGGCATTATGGAAAGAAGCAAAAGTAAATCCAATGGGAAGCTGCCTTCCACTACTCTTACAACTTCCATTCCTTATCGGAATTTTCTACGTCGTACAAGATAGCCTAAATCCCGACAACACATACCTTTTATACAAAACATACGAAAATTTTGCACTAAGCGACATTTCACACACATTTTTCGGAATAATTGACCTATCTAAACCAAATCTATACGTACTCCCAATAATAATCGGAGGACTTCAATTCATACAGATGAAACTCTCCATGGGAGTTTCAAGTCCAAAAGGAGAAATGGCCAGCGCATCAAAAATCATGATATACTTGATGCCGGTCATGATCGCAGTATTCACGGCATCATTACCTGCGGGCGTCGGCTTTTACTGGGGCACTTCAACACTTTACGGAATAATTCAGCAAATATTTGTAAACAAAGGCAAGTCAACCCACAAAAAAGACGATAACGAACCGACAGTCAAAGTTATTACAACAAACTAAACTTTAAAAACCACATATTATGGAAATAATAGAAGCATTAAAGGAAACACTGGAAGAGATTCTAAAAAGAATCGAAGTTCCTTACACAGACTTGGACATCGTAGAAGATGAACCAGACGCCTTCCTTATAAACATAAAAAGCGAAAACCCAAATTTGCTGATAGGCTTCAGAGGAATGAACATTCAAGCCATTCAACATCTTTTAAAAGTAATGGCATGGCAAAAATGCAAAACAGAAAATTTTTCAATCACTTTGGACGTGGATGAGTACAGAAAACGCCAAGAAGAAAGCATGCTAAACATGGCCCAAAGAAAAATCGAAATGGCTAGGAAATTCCACCGCCCACAAAGACTTCCACCAATGTCAGCTTATTTCAGACGAAAAATTCATTTGATGTGCATGGGGTCCGGATATGAAGACATTGAAACGTTCAGCGACGGAGAAGGCGAAATGCGCCACATCGTCATTAAAACGAAATAATACACCCTTAAAAACATACTCATGAGTACCAAAAAAAACCTAACTTGGTTACTCGTTCCTATAATAACTTTGATCGCAACAATTTCGCATACACCAACAATAATCAGAGCGGAGTCTCCAAACAATTTTTCTGACATAAAAGAAGGAAATTCACATTTCGTTGCAATAGATTATTTACGTGCAAACAACATAATTCAAGGCTACGAAGACGGCACATTCAAATCCAAACAAAAGATTTCACGCGCGGAAGCTCTCAAAATCTTCATATTGGCAAGTAAAGCAGTTCAAGAAGCCGACATAGTCAAAATCAACGAATCCCCCCTCTCAGACGTTCCTACAGACTCATGGTTTGCCCCATACGTCGCAATAGCAAAAGAAAAAGGAATAATCTCAGGATACGAAGACGGCACCTTTCAACCGGATAAAACTATAAATCTCGCAGAATCATTAAAAATATTTTTAAGCTGTTATCCTGAACTCGAATATCCATCGACAGATGACATTTTTGCAGACGCCGTCAGCACAGATTGGTTCGCAAAATATGCCGCATACGCAAAACAAAAAACACTCGTAAACATCACCCTGGAAAACAAAATCGACCCAAACCAAGACATGACACGCGGATACATGGCAGAAATAATTTACAGAAAAATCATGAATGACTCGATAAGCAACATGGAATTTGGAAAAGCCACTTACTATGGAAACGGGGCAGACGGAGCAAACACAGCATCAGGAGAAAAATTAAACAACGCAAACTTCGTCGCCGCGCACAAAACGCTCCCATTCGGAACAATAGTTGAAGTTACAAATCTCGCAACCGGAAAATCGATTCAAGTAAAAATCATAGATCGCGGACCATACGGCCATGGCCGAATAATCGACCTATCGATGGGCGCATTCGCCACACTTGCAGATTTATCCGTAGGCGTTATAAATGTACAAGACAAAGTAATTCACTTGCCATAATGTACCAGAAAACCACGCTTCAAACAGAAGCAAAAAAAACAGCAAAATTGCTTATAGTCACACTTTCTTCGATGATTATCGTTTTGTTGGGAATATTTTTCTTAGTCACAAACGACTCCGCACAAAAAGGTTATGCCTTACAACAAGAAAAACTCAAAAATGAAATACTGAAAACCGAAAATTCAGGCTTAAACTCGAAAATCACAGACTCCTCCGCCTTCACAAAAATAAACGAAGACCAAAAAACAAAAGAGATGCTAAACCCCGAAAACAAACAATACGTCACCAAAAAAGACAACGAAATAAAATAAGGAAATAAATAAATAACCAGCACACGCCCCCGCAACGCAAAATGAAATTGACTTTAACCCACAAGCCCTTATACTAATGCTCGCGTACGTTTACGCAACAAAAAATCATCATGGTGCCATCGTCTAGTGGTTAGGACAACGGGTTTTCATCCCGTAAACGGGAGTTCAATTCTCCCTGGCACTACCACTTATATTTCCTATTGAAGCCTATTTTCAATATACTTATTCAAACTCAAATTACTAGCCTGAGCCTCGAAATAAAGCTTTTCATGAATCGCCGGTTCAGTACGAATTAAAATTTGACCATTAAATTTACCTTTATAATCAGGTTCAGGAATTTGTTCCTTCTCTTTTTTTCTACGAACAAGATCCTCCTCAATCATTTCCACAACAAATTCATGCCGAAAAAGACTTCACTCCTCCGGAAACTTTTGAAGTGACACTAAATCCATTGCCGGCAAATCAAGTCCCAGCTTTCTCAAAATTTTATGCTAGAAATCCAAACGGAATAACAGGATCAACAGCACTTGATATCGTAATCACAGCAACTCAAGTTTTAGCAGCAATAGGAAAAGAAGCAGGTGGAATACCGGAAGAACGATCCCTCGGCGCAAGATTCAACAACGTAATTTTGCCACCAGCACACAAATTAATAACTGGATGCAAACTAAAATTAGAAGTACAATAAGACAAAGTACGAAAAACTGAAAAAGCTGAATTTTGGCCAATACACTTCACCTTCTTAGACGGCGAAACAGATCAAGACATCGTCCACACCCTCACTTCACCATCTTCCCCCTCCACCTCCACCAAATCCTCCACCAGAGAAACCTCCGGAAAATCCGCTTCCGCCTCCCCACGAACTCGATCCGCCACTTCCGCCCCATCCCGAAGATTTCCATCCGGAATTCGGAGCCCCGGCCACAAACTGCTTTTCACCATATCTGCTCCACCTTCCCAAATCATTCATAAAAATAAACATATTTGTTTGATTCGCGCCTACGTACCAATCCGGCATTCCCTTGTACAAGCCTTCAAATTGTTTCGACCATTGCTTCTCAACACCAAGCACCATTGCATACGGCAAATATTTCTCAAACACATTTTTGTATTCACTCGGAGAAAACATTTTTTTTAATCTATCCGTTTCCGTCGCCTTCAAAAACATCTGAAAACCACGCACTTTTTCATTCACTTCCACTCCAAAAACAGTCTTTTTCGGCATAAATCTCGCAACAATAAAAAACGCCACACCCACAATAGGCATTGCCGCATAAAGAGCACTATCCGACAAAATCGACAAACCAACCCCAATCATAGTCATCAAAAAAACCGACACGATCCCCAAAACCATATAATTAATTCTTCTTTTATCAGGATCTGTATCAAAATATTTTTTATCCACCATACTTTCGTAAAGCAGTTCTTTCACCTTCGAAAGAACAGGATAAAACCGCCTTCCCAAGCTCTGCAAACTCACTCTCGACTTTCCCCCCTTCGGAAAAATTCCGGCAAAAATCTTCTTTTCAAAATCCTTCAAATCCTTCGCATCCGCCGCATCTTTTTGCAACAAAAAGAAATAGTCAACATCAGCTTTGAACTGATACCATTTTTTTTCTTTCTCAACTTTTTCAATTTTCAAATACCCCTTCACCGCCATATTTATAATACTCGCACTTATATCATGCAAATGAGCAACCTCGTCGTAAATCACGCCGACTTCTCCCGGAGAAAGTTTATCCGGAGCCTCATAAAGCGGCATAATGACGCCCTTTCCTCTCGGATCTCTCCCCTTAAAAAACCACAACAAAAACACCAAAAACAAACCAAATCCTAATAAAATCCACGGAAAAATTTCACCCACAAATCTCCAAAAGAAAGTTTTCTCAAGAACAATATCAACCATCTTTGTCTTGAATCCGGCTACAGTTATTTTCGCAGAATAATCCTCATAACCATAACTTTTCACTTCCACCAAATGCTCACCGGAGAAAACCATAATACTGTCATAGAACTTACCCAAAACCTTATTCCCATCAATATAAACATCAGGAGAATAAATAGATAAAGACGATCCGGAAATATTAAAACCAACAGACGCATTTTCCTTCACAATCCCTTTTTCAAACCCAGCAACAACAGTAAATCCACCGCCATAAACAGGCTTATCCAAGGTAAATCTATAACTGTTGTCGGAAACTACTTCCGCAGTACAATCCTGATTTTCAGACCCATATCCCCCACTATAACAAGTCGCCTTTTTCCCTTCTTTCACTCCTCCAAGCACAGTCACCTTTACAACAGATTTCTCTACATCCGCCTCCCAATAATTTCCGGTCACATTCCAATAAAGTTCATCATAAATCAAAAAATTATTAATCACGGCGTGTGCCTTATAATTCACATAATACCAATGTTCTCCGGTCAAAGTTTTATCACTGTCCCCAACCTTCAAACTCAAACTATATCCATCGACATAATCAATAAAATCATACGGATTCCCATTTTCATCCGTCACCGAAAAATCATCAAAAATAATAGCAACTCGATCCTCTCCACTTCCGTAAACAAAAGGCAAATCCCTGATAATTCCATGCCCGGGAACATCTCCAAAATCATACAAAATCTTCTCCGCCACATCTATAGACCCATTTTCATTCACAATAATATCAGAATTATATTGATGAATTTTATCACCAATCGTTTCGGCCTCAGCTACGCCCATAAACCAACCTACAAACACCGAAGCAATCAAAGAAACCGCAAGCACAAGGGCTACGATCAATTTTAATATTTTTATTTGATTTTTCATTGAAATAAGATTTAAATAGAAATTTACTGAAATACTAACATAAATCATTCCACAAAAACAAAAACAAAAACTTGCAACATCTTCTTCCGATAATTCCCTTTTAATCCCTCAAACACTCTGATATTATTTAAAGTACCCACTAGATATAGTATGCTTATTAAAAAATGGCTACTATATGTAGGAAAACCTCATTCCTATGGGAAATGTCTCCTGTGTCTAAGCACACAGGGATAAAAACAACAAAACATTAACCTCCCACATCTTATGTCCCCTATCAAAAAAATTAAAAAAAGAAACGGAGACGTCGTTGAATTTGACCAAGCAAAAATCACAGAAGCTATCTGGAAAGCCGCAAATTCAGTAGGGGGGGGAAACACTGATGTTTCTGCGCAGATCTCAAATCAAGTTACCGCAGTACTTGAAGTATTTTTCAAAGATGAAAGCAATATTCCTACAGTCGAACAAATTCAAGATTTGGTTGAGAAAATTTTGATAGAAGGTGGACACGCAAAAACCGCAAAGGCATACATCCTATACCGCGAACAGCATAAAAACATTCGCTACAAGCAGGAAGAAATTTTAAACGGAAAAACCACAAAACTCCCCTTTAGCATAAACGCTTTGCGAGTTTTGGCGGGAAGATATTTACAAAGAAATGAAAAAGGCGAAGTCACAGAATCTCCGGAAGAAATGTTTTCAAGAGTTGCAGGAGCCCTTGCAAGCGTTGAAAAACAATACGGAAAAAGCGAACAAGAAATAGAAGAATTCGCAGAAAAATTTAGAGATATTTTATATAATTTTGAATTTATCCCTGCAGGACGAACGCTCGCAAACGCAGGAGGAAAAACAAAACTCGTTGCAAACTGTATCGTTCTTCACGCAGAAGACAGCATGCGCGGAATTTTCGACACACTTCGAGATGCATCTCTTCTTCAACAAGCTGGTTCAGGACTTGGATTTCCATGGCACATACTTCGACCGGCAGGAACACGTGCCAGTGCAACGCAGGGAGTCGCATCAGGCCCTGTTTCCTTCATGAAGGTTTACAATGAAGCTTTTAGCGTTATCAAACAACAAGGCCGTCACGGAGCAAATATGGGAGTCATGAGAATCGATCATCCGGATATTCTAGAATTCATTGAATCAAAATGGGAAGAAGGATCATTTGTAAATTTCAACATCTCAGTTGCACTTACAGATAAATTCATGCAACAAGTCGAAGAAGGCTCAAAAGAGCCATGGATGTGTACATACAAAGACAAGGAAATGAAACCAAGAAGAATCATCAGAAACAAAAGAAGTGCTTTCGTAGAAGCAATTGAAGAAACAATCACAGCTTCGGAATTGATGGACAAAATCATCAATTCCGCTTGGAGAAACGGAGAACCCGGAGTTCTTTTCCCGGACGCGGCAAACAGAACAAATCCAATTCCAGCGCTGGGAAGACTTGAAGCTACCAATCCATGTGGAGAGCAATGGCTTCACGACGGAGACGTTTGTAACCTTGGATCAGTCAACCTCTCAAAATTTGTAAAAGACGGAAAAATTGAAGAAGAAAGACTAAAACACGTTGTAAAAATGGCTGTCCGCCTTCTTGATAACGTTATCGACATATCAGACTTCCCTGTCGAAAAAATAAATAAAGTATTCAGAAACAACAGAAGAGTCGGACTTGGAATTATGGGATTCGCAGACATGCTTTACCAACTAAAAGTTCCTTACGACTCAGAACAAGGATTCGCAACAGGAAAAAGAGTTATGCATTTAATAAATGTCACAGCTCATGATTATTCAGAAGAAATCGCAAAAGAAAAAGGCACATTCCCAAACTGGGAAATCTCAATCTTCGGACCCAAAGAAAAAAACAGGAAACAAAGAAATGCCGCGTTAACAACGGTCGCACCGACAGGATCAATCTCAATGCTTCTCGATTGCGGCTCAGGAGTAGAACCATTTTTCGCACTATCCTTTCAAAAAGAAGTTATGAGCGGACAAAAACTAATGTATCTGAACTCATTCTTGGAAGCAGAGCTTAAAACGTTAAACCTATATAACGACACCATCTTAAAAGAAATCGAACGCACAGGATCAATCCAGCACATCACAGAAATTCCTGAAAACATCAGAAAAGTATACGTCACGGCCATGGATATTTCCGCAGAAGCTCACATAAGAATGCAAGCGGCATTCCAAAGCGAAGTCGACAACAGCATCTCAAAAACAATCAATTTCCCATACAGCGCAACTCGTGAAGACGTTCGCCAAGGATACATCATGGCATGGAAAGCAGACCTTAAAGGATGCACAGTTTACCGTGATGGAAGCCGAAAAGAACAAGTTTTGACAATTACAAAAGACACAGAAGAACAAAAAAAAGAAACAAATGACACTCCATGCGAAATTTCATGCGAGACATGCGAAGCAACAGAACAAATTGAATTAAAGCAAAATTTCGAAGAAGTAATTCCGCCTCCAGTGGGAAATACAGACAAACACGCAGAACACAATCACGATCCTCGCGCACACATGTCCCTCAGCAAAAACGAAATAATCAAAAGCAGAAAATGTCCGGAATGCTCAAATCCAATTCAAATTGCAGAAGGGTGCATGCTTTGCTTAAGCTGTGGATTCTCAGCTTGTTCAGCTTAAATATTTAAACACAAATAAGGGTTGACAATGTGAGCAAAATATTATATCATTGCACGCTTGTAATATTTTGAAAAATATTTAATACGAAATGGAAAACAACCTAGCTGAAAATCAAACTGAAAATCAGGGGGAAAATGAGAACAAAGATCCAAAAGATCTTTTTGAAGGAAAAAATCAATCAAAGCTAACCCCTTCAGAGATTGCGGCAGTTCAAAGCCGTACTCTTTCCATAAGAGACATCGTAAACGAAAGAAATCGTACAGCTCATCAAGCAAAAACCGAACTTGGCAAACTCGCGTCTTCCTCAAAAGATCGAAAACAGGTAATCAGCCTAAAAGAATACAGAGAATTTTCAGAAAAAATCCAAGAAACAGAAAGTGCGGAAAAAATGAAAATCATTTTGGACGAAATACAGGAAATTCCGGAAAGGAAAGAGAAAGAGATGAAGGAAGATGTAGCACAAAGCGAAACGCTAGAAAAAGACGATCCACGCCTCGAAGAACTACAGGAAGAATTCGACGAAACATGTGACGAAAATATCCAATACATCGGGACAAAACAAGTCAACGGATTCAAAAATTGGTTTAAAAACGAAATAGACAAAAAACCTCAAATAAAACACTTAAAAGACGTAATCAAAAGACTGAAAGGAGAAAAATCAACCGACTCCGGCGGACTTGCTCCACGCCGAGAAGAATACGGAAATCTTCAAAGACTTTTCAAAAAACACGGATTAAATGAACCGACAGATTCAAAATACATCGAAGAAGAAGGGCTAAGCGAAAGAAAAACATACAGAAAAAACGCCGAAGGAATAGAAGACCAATTGATGAAAGGAAAAGAAAAGGGATTCTATTCAAAAGAAGCAATTCAAGAAATTATGCAAGAAGTGCTTACCGCTGACTCTCTTGGAAAACAAAAAGAAATCAAAAACCAATTAGACAAAGTCTCCCGACTTGAATCAGAAAGCTTCACTTATCTTGATTCAAAAACAACAGTCGGTGGGATCACAATCAGAAAAATGAGTCAGAAAGGCAAAGATTTCTTGCTCGATTATTACAAACCAATTTCATTAGACGAAAGAGAAGAAAACGTAAGAATGTGGCCAAAATTCATAGAAGATGAAGCAAAACTGGCCGAAGATTTGCTTGAAATATACGAAGACAATCCTGAAGGATTCAAGCTCGCAATGGGCAGTTTCCAACACTTAACATTCGACGAAAAAGAAAAAGCTTTGAAAGAACACAAGCTATTCGTGGAAACAGCCGAAAGCAAAGAAGAGCTCGAAACAAAACTCACAATCAAGGCCGCACACGGAGCACTCGACGAAGCCGCAAGAAACAACATAATCGCAAAAGGAAAAGAGAAAACACAAGGAAAATACAAAGAATTTTTCGAAGACGAAGAAAATTTCAAAAACCCAAAAACAGGAAAAGAAGGAGATTTAGGTGAACTAAAAAAAGCTTACGAATTACTCGTGAACAAAAGTCCAAATAAAAAATACAAAAACCTCGCGGCATACGAAGAATCAAGAAAAGAATACAAAAAAGGTTTAAAACGCCTTGGAGAATTTGACGATGAATTAGATGAAAAAGACCTTGCGAAAATGCAGGAAGAATACGATCGAGAAGGCTGGACAGACAGAGAAGATCTGCAAGAAGAATTAAAGAAAACAGTAGACAAAGCAAAAGAAAAACACGACAAGATGAAACGGATAACAAAAGTTACGGACATTAAAGAACTAACGAAAGGAAAAAAGCTAAACAAAAAAGAATCAGGAGAAAAAGATGAAGAAAACGAAGAAGGACCTGAAACCCCAGAAGCAGCTATAAAAGCCGCAAACAAACTTTTGATGAACGACGAAGGAGCAGAAGCTCTAAAAGTTCTTTTAGAATATAACGATAAAGATCCGGATCATCCAAAAATCTTATTTTGGCTGGAAAAAACAGCAGAATACATCAGATCATTCGGTAGCGGCAAAAAGAAAGTTGACCAATCTTTCGAAGCGGAACTCGCAGACGAAATCGAAGAAGCAATGGAAGAAGATGAGACAAAAAAATTCATAGAAGAAGAACAACTCGAAACATTAAGTTTGGAAGGAACAGAAGAAAGCGAAAGACTTCATGGAAACAAAAAATCAGCGAAAGAAAGAGCAGAATATGAATCGTTAAGCCGCGTTGGAACAACTTCACTGGAAGCGGAATTGACTCAAGATTTCTATGAAAATTCCGACGAAGAATTCATTTTGGACAAAGAAGGAAAAGGAGAAAAAGTAACAGAAGTACAATTCGACGACACGGAATACAAAAAAGAAGAAGTACAAGATCTAAAAAAAGAGATATACCGAAAACAAGACAGGCTTAGAGAAAAACGTGGACTTGTTGACACAGTATTAAAAGACAAAGACGGCAAAATAATAACAACAAAAGAAGCACAAAGATTACAACAAAAAGATGTAGACAATCTTGAAGAAGAAATAGTAGAAAACATGGAAGAGAACATCGCAACAAAAAAAGGAACTCCTGAAGGAGCAGAAATATTCGATTTAACGCAAAGAATAGCGGCGAAAAGAAAAGCAAAAGAAATGTTAGACAAACAATTACACGCAAAACTAACTTCTGAAAATTAATCTTTTCAACATAAAGAAAATCGCAACGAAATAATAAATAAAAAATATTTCGGACGTAAACCAATCAATTTTGTAATACGCAAAAGGGAAATTAGCAAACAACTCCACCAAAAAAAGAACAAACTTCAAAACAGCATATTCTATAAAACCAAAAAGCATAGCAATCTTCAAAGAAAAAAGCCCAACGAATAAAATCACAAAACCAAAAAACATAGCAATCGGGATCAGCGGCAAAACAAAAATATTAGCTATCGGAGAAATCGCACTAAAATTTCCAAAATTCAATAAGATCACAGGCATGGTCAAAATTTGTGCTGAAATTGTCATCAAAAAAGCACTTTTAAACCCAAATATATCAGGCACGGATTCACAAAACACATCCATTCTTGGATAAAAACACACAATTCCAAAAGTCGCTCCAAAAGACAATTGAAAACCTATATCGTCAAAAATAAGCATCGGCAAAAATAAATTCATAATAAATGCGGCGAAGATAAGTCCGATAAAAGGCATATATTGTCGACCAGAAAAAATAGCATAATAACTCACGATTCCCATTATCGCGGCCCTAATGCACGAAGCGGAAAAACCAGTCAAGGCCACAAATAAAACAATCAAAAAAATCATCACAAAAAACTTCATTTTTTGCCCCAGAAATCCAAAAAATTTCGTACAAAAAGCAATAAGTATAGAAATATTATATCCGGAAACCGCAATGATATGAGTAAGTCCGGTCGCATTAAATTTCTCCAAAATATCTTTGCCCAAACCGTTTTTCTTCCCAAGAATAAGCCCTTCAACAAAACCGGAATATGGCTCAGGCAAAACATTTCTAAAGACAAAATCAATCCTCTCCCCCATAAAAGAAAAATATTCGCCCAAAAATTGAAAATCAAAACCACCATGATCCAAATACGAAAAATATCTAAAAACCCCACAAGAAAATCCAAGAAAAACACATAAAAAAACATACAAAAATATTTTCCTAAGAACAGCAAACAAAAATTTCAGCAAAAGAAGAACAGTTATCAGCAAAAACACAATTTCATTCCACATTCCATTCAAAAAGAAAAACCCAAAAACAATTCCAATAAGAAAAAATGACGCAAAGATTACAAACAAGAAAGATTTCTGACTTTTATTCTCCATATAATTATAAAACAGTTACAGGATAATCATACAAATAAGACTTAAAATTTTCTTAAAAAAATTCTAAAATATCACAGCGAATGAAAGAACAAAGAAAACCCTAAATTACAAAAATGAAAATAAATCAAAGAATTTCGACATTCGTGCTCCTTGCGGCGACCCTTTCACAATTTCTCCTTCCACAAACAGCATTTGCCGATTTCTCGGACGTTTCCGAATCATACCAAAACTTCGAAGCGATCACCTACCTCCAAGAAAAAGACATAATAAACGGATATTCCGACGGCACATTCAAACCGGACAAACTCGTAAACCGCGCAGAATTTCTAAAAATAATAATCGAAGGCTCAGGAATAAAAACCAATGCCAACGCAGAAACTCCGTTCAGCGACACCGACGATACAGCTTGGTACGCACCATACGTCGAAAAAGCCTATTCCGAAAATTGGGTTCAGGGCTACACGGACGGCACATTCAAACCATCACAAACAATCACAAAAGCCGAAGCCCTAAAAATCCTTGGAGAAGTCCAAAATTGGGAAATGTCCGCCGTCACAAAAGCCCCATTTTTAGACACAAAAACAACAGATTGGTTCACTCCATACATCGCATTTGCAAAAGAAAATGAACTCCTCGAAACAACCGGAAAATTAGTTTTCCCAAATCAAGAAATGTCACGCGCAAAAATAAGCGAAACAGTCTACCGAACAATTATAAAAAACATCTCGACACAACCCATCGAAACGCAACCCACAACTCAATCAAATCTCGACTTCTCTCCTGTCAAATTTTCTCAAATACCCTCAACATACTATGCGAACATTTCCCTTGATGAAGACACCCCAAACACATTTTATCAAAACGAAATCTACATAATAAAAGGCACAGTGACCTCCAGCTCAAACAAAGAAGCCACAGTTTCACTCGAAAACGAAACTTTCACAGAATCCCTCTCAAATAATCATTTCGAAATACCCATAATCTTCAGGAAAACAGGAAATCTTTCACTAGGAATTTTACCAGGAAACAGCGGAAACACAAAAACTCAAACAATTTCCGTCCTTCCGTCTCTCCCCTCCTCAACAAACAAAGAAATTCCTCCATTAAAACTCGCACCGGAAATAAAATTTTCAAACGGAAAAACATCCGTAAATTTCCAAAATACATATTCAACCATAAAAAGATTAACGCTAACACAAGGCTCAAAATCAACATCATACCTCTCACGACAAAACGAAAATACAATTTCAATATTTTACAAAGACTTTCAGAATTTCTCTGAATCATCAGTTTCCTACCAAATAGAATCCGCAAAAACATCATCATCCTTGCCCCTAATAATTTCATCGGATTTTTCAAAAAGTGAAACAAAAACTTTCACACCAACATATCACGCATTTTCAACTATAGACAAAAACGCCACCACCTCTCCTCCCGAAACAATGAAATCTCCTTCCAAAATTTCATTCACCATTGGAACCTCCATTTCCGTAGAAACAACGGGCTACGTCACGACACCGGACGGATTCGTAGAAAAGGTCGAACTTTCAAAAAACAGCAACACCTACACCTATTCTTACACTCCAAAAACTTCCGGAACATACATCGTAGAAATAAATAACTCCGAAGGCATCGCAGTAATAAATCATCCGGTCTACATAGGAAACTCAATCCCGCTACTTCCGGATTTCTTCGACATAAACAAAAGAAAATATTTCACGGGAACAGTTTCGCTAAATGCAATGCGAAATGAAATGCTCAATGAAATAAATAAATCCAGAAAAAAACATGGTTTGAATGAAGTTGTTTTAGCCGATGAACTAAACGCTTTAGCACAAATTCATACAGACGATATGTCCAAAAATAATTATTTCGCTCACGTAGATTTAAGCGGAAATTCACCTGAAGACAGACGAAAATCATTAAAAATTTCAACTCCTGTTGAAGAAAACATGGCAAAAGAAACATCTGTACAATTCGCACACGAAGGCCTTATGCGTAGCGGTTCTCATCGCAGCAATATTCTGGAAAAAGAATGGACACGCGTCGGAATAGGCATCACAAAAACAATAAACGACGGAGGATATTTGCTGATAGATCAAGAGTTTTCGACCAATCCAATCTCAATAGAAAATTTATCAACAATGAGGCAAGAAATTTTCACCAAAATAAACGAAAAACGCACGAACAAAAGCTTAAACCCTCTCGCCTCAGACACGACACTAGACAACGCAAGCAAATATTTAAACGACAAAATCATCAATGAAAATGCCACACTTACAAATCAGGTCTTTTCAGGTGCGCTAGATTCGTTTAACATAGGCGGGCAATCCGAAGCTATCGGCCATTCATACAACCTATGGTCAACAATTCTTGACTCAATATTAAACGAAGAAGAATCCCTTTTTACCGCAGATTGGCTCAAGATAGGAATAGATATTCAGACAGACTTGGCCGGAATACTAAATACCTTCATAATCATCAATAAATAAAATGGATTTCGAAACGAAAAAAATAAGAACAAAACCCAGCATCTCAGCCACTGAAGGAAAAAGAATCAAAATAAATCTTCCTGTCCTGATCACAATAACAATAATCCTAATTCTAGGCGTAGGAATCGCAAAAGCGGTTTCAAGCATAGACATGAGCATAATATTAAAAATAGCCGGAAGCGATTTGAAAGAAGACTCCTACGGACACACGAACTTCTTACTTTTGGGCTCAGGCGGGGTTAATCACGATGGCGGCACCCTCACAGACACAATGATAGTCGCCAGCTTAGACAATGAAACGAAAACCGTCACAATGCTCTCAATTCCTCGAGATTTATGGATAAAAGACAATATAGTCGGAAATTCAAAAATAAATGAAATCTACATAAACGCAAAAACTCACTACGAAAAACAAAACAAAGTCCCCCCAAAAACCGAAGATCCAATCTCGAATCAACAAGCCATCGAACACCTAAGGACAAAAATAGAAGAAATTCTCGGCATCCCAATTCACTATTATGCATCCGTAAATTTTGATGCATTCACCGATCTCGTAGACGCAATCGGAGGCGTAGATATTTTCGTCGAAAAATCAATTTACGACCCACTTTATCCAAAAGGAGAAACGACAGACTACGAAATATTTTCAATGCAAAAAGGCCTCCAGCATCTCGACGGAAAAACAGCCCTAAAATACGCACGAAGCCGCGAAACAACCTCTGATTTCGACAGATCAAAGCGCCAACAACAAATAATAATGGCCATCAAAGAAAGTGCTCTAAAAGCAAACGTTTTATTTAGCAAAGAAAAAATAGAAAACATTCTTGGAATAATAAATTCAAACATAACAACCAACATCACAATCGAAGAAATACTTACTCTCGGAAGCATCGCAAAAGATTATTCAAAAGACAGCATCGTCACAAGGCTTATTCACGACGATCCGGCAAGATGCGGAGGATTTCTTTACACTCCTGAAAGATCATATTACGGAGGCGCTTTCGTGCTAATCCCGGCAGGAGGATTTGATATCGTTCACAAATACGCAGATTTGATATTCGGATTTACAGGTATTGCAAAAGAAAACGCAAAAATACAGATATTAAACGGCACACCACGCGCAGGCGTCGCAGGAGAAACAAAACAAATACTCCAAAGATTTTGTTTCGACATGACAAGATTTGGCAATGCAGAGACAAAAAACATCACACAAACAACCCACTATTACAAAATTCATTTAAATGAAAAAGGTGAAAAATTAAACTCCAGACCTCTCGCATTAGATTTTCTAAAAAAACTTATTCCAGGAAAAGAAGTTGAAGGAATTCCACAAACATACATAGATTTGGGCTACACAGAATCAGACATAATAATCGAACTCGGAACCGACTACACAAATTCCAAAAACTACATGGAAGACCCTTTCTACAGCCTTCCAATGGTCGCGCCTACACCGACAACACCCACAACAAATGCGTCTAAATAAATTCATCGCAGAAAATTCAAAATATTCCCGCCGAAAAGCGGATATTTTGATAAAAGACAGATTAGTTCTAATCAACGGAAAAACAGCTGATTCTCTCGGTATTCAAATCGATCCTAAAAAAGACAAAATCGAAATCAACGGAGAAAAAATAACCGCAAACAAAAAAGAAAAAGTATATTTTGCATTAAATAAACCAATGGGTTTCATCTCAACTCGCGAAGACAGACACGCAAAAAGAACAGTCATGGAACTTCTTCCAAAAATTGATAACCTCAAACCGGTAGGAAGGCTGGACAAAGAGACAGAAGGACTTCTACTTTTCACAAACGACGGAGATTTTATTCTGAAACACACTCATCCAAGATACGAATGTAAGAAAAAATATCACGTAATAATTAATGGATTTTTAACCGATGAAGAGAAAAAAAAACTCGAAGAAGGAGTCATGCTAGAAGAGAAAAAGACATATCCGGCAAAAATACACGGAATCAGACGCGATAAAAATGAGACCGAGCTCGAAATAGAAATCCATGAAGGCCGAAACCGCCAAGTACGAAATATGTTTGCAATGTTCCGCCACAATGTGAAATACTTGCAACGTATAGAGACAGGAACGATAAAACTCGGCAACTTAAAGCTGGGTGAATTCAGAAAACTAACAAAAGAAGAAATAAATGATAATATCTAGCATCCTAAGTTTATATGTAGCATCAATAATAAACCCCGATTTCGAAGCCGTTCCGTCGTACACAGACACAGGATTCGCAAATATTTTTGACATAGATTTGAGAAACATTTTAAGCACAAATTCAGTCCCGGTCAAAAAAAACACCTACATTTCCCCTATCATCTCGCCAAAAAGCGCGATTGCAGTAGACAACGACACGGGCGCAGTTTTATACGAAAAAAATCCAGACGAAAAATTACCGATTGCAAGCATTACAAAACTCATGACAATTCTCATAATACTGGACGAAAATGAATTATCAGACACAGTCACAGTATCATCAAACGCATCCTCCACCGGAGGAAGCACAATGTTTTTAAGAATAGGCGAAAAAATCGCAGTGGAAAACTTAATATATGGCGCATTAATCGGATCCTCAAACGATGCCGCAACAGCGCTAGCGGAATACAACGCCGGCTCAACCGCCACATTTGTAGAGAAAATGAACAAAAAAGCAAAAAACATGCATCTCACAAACACACATTTTTCAACACCAAACGGACTTGGAGAAACAAATAATTACTCATCAGCACGAGATTTATCCATCCTCGCGCAACAAGTATACAAAAACAAATTCATCAAACACGCCGCAGAATTAAAAGAAATCGAAGTTCTTTCGACAGATGCCTCAGTCACTCATAAAATCAAAACAACAAATGATCTTTTAGGTGGATATTTAAACATCAAAGGCCTAAAAACAGGCACCACAGACGCGGCAGGACAATGTTTAGTCACAATAGCAGAAAACGACAAAGGACACGAAATAACAACAGTATTACTACACAGCCCAGACAGATTCACAGAAGCGAAAGTACTTATAGACTGGGTTTTCCGAGCATTTAATTGGTAAAAAATAATTATCAAAAATATGTTTCTTACTCAAAATTTAGAAAGACTTTCATTAATACTCGGCTCAAGTATCACAGGATTTTTAATCGCATTCATACTGGCACCATGGTTCACAAAACTTTTAATAAAATTTAAAATCGGCAAGCAAATCAGGGAAAACGCCATCTCCGGAGAAAAAGCGGAACTATTCAACGCACTACATGCAAAAAAATCCGGCACGCCAACAATGGGCGGACTTTTGATTTGGGGAACAGTTTTAGTAGTAATAATAATCTCAAGAATAGCCTCAGGATTTGGATTATTCGACCGTTCACTTTTAAACAGAAAAGAAACATGGATCCCAATTTTCACGATGGTAACATGCGGAATATTGGGAGCAATTGATGACTATTTAAACATAAAAGGCGTAGGAAAAACAAAAGGAATTTCCGCAAAATTAAAAACTTTCTGGCTAATAGTTTTCAGTGCGGCAGGAGGATGGTGGTTCTATGAAAAACTCGGATTCACTAGCATCTCAATACCAATTTCAGGCGTCAGCTCAATAGAATTAGGATGGTGGTATATTCCACTTTTTATATTTGTAATCAACGCAACAGCAAATTCAGTAAACTTCACAGACGGACTGGATGGACTAGCAAGTGGCTTATTAATCATGTCATTTGGGGCATTCGGAATAATCGCATTCGTAAAAGGAATGTTCATTTTGGCCGCACTTTGCGGAGTGATATGCGGAACAATTTCAGCATTCTTATGGTTCAACGTGCCTCCCGCAAAATTCTACATGGGAGATACAGGCTCTCTTGCCCTCGGCGCAACGCTGGGAGTCATTGCAATGCTCACAGATCAAGCCTTAACACTACCACTCATCGGATTTATTTATGTTATTGAAACTCTCTCAGTCATTATCCAACTCTTTTCAAAAAAATTCTTCAAAAGAAAAGTTTTCAAAATCGCACCAATTCACCACCATTTCGAACAAAGTGGATGGGCCGAATTCACAGTCGTTATGCGCTTTTGGATAATCGGAGGAATCATGACATCAATGGGCGTAGTCCTCGCTCTTTCGACTTTAAAATAAAATTTATTTTCCAATCAATGGAGGAAGAACTTTATCTCCATTCATTTTTACACCATATTCATCAGCATTATTCCTCTCATCACTTTTGGTCTCAGGAACAGCAGAAGTAGCGACAGGCATAGTATTATCATTGGAATCATCTGAAGAAACTTTCGCCACAGGAATAACTTTAGTCGCATCCGAAACAACCGGTACCTCAACATCTTTCACCCCAAGCGCCACAGTTTTAAGATCACTTATTCCCTTATCGGTAGTCGTAACACTCTTCGCAAAATCAATATCACTAATAACTTTCTTAGTAAGTTTATCCTTAAACTCCTGCTCTGCAGGCATATCCTGAATAACATTGATTACATCTTTCACATCATTTTTATACCCTTCAAAAGCTATATCAAAAGCCTCTTTATTTCCCTCAACAACAACTTCCTGCGCATCAGAAAGTTTTCCCAAAGCATTGTCCATTTTTATTGCGACAAGATCCTCAGGCTTCAAATTTCCGGAAGTTTCAAGATCATCAAGTGTAACTTTTGCCGCATACAAAAGTGAATCCGGAAGAACAAGACTCAACCCTTTTTTCTGCGCCAAAATTTTATCCCCAACGTATTTATTAAGCTCTTCCGCATACTTCATATCAGTACTGGAAACAACTCCTACAAACGTATAGAAATTCTTCACATCAACAGAAAATTTATCGAGAGCATCCTTCGCCTTAGCCTTTTCCTCCTCAGAAGAAGTAGCTGAAGAAAGCACCAATTGAGCCGTCACAAAATTTTTCTCAGAAAGATCTAGCTCTATTTTTTTCTGCTTCACATCATCAAAAGTCAAAAATAAAATTGCATTTTCCTTTAATGAATTTCCAAAAGAAGCATTTTCCGCCTTAACTCCAACGCTTTCAACCTTTGCCGCCAAAAGCCTTTGTTCCGTATCAGCAAGATATTTTTTATCATCATTAAGATTCGTTGTAACCCAATCATCATTTTTTTCCGTATTACTTAAAACTCCAACACTTACTTTTTTATGATCATCCATTGTAACTTTTTGTCCACTCACAGCCTTATTCACAGAACTTCCGGAAATATCAACGACATGATTAAAAACCTGAACATCAGTTTTTTTATCATCAACTACAACATCAAACGCCGCTTTCTTCGCCGTCACATAAAGCTGATTTGCCTCAACAGTAAAAGAAGAATGACTCTGCACAAGATTAAGAACTCGTGTCCAAAGTCTTCCCTCTTTTAAAGAAACTTCAACATAACTTCTCACTTTACTGTCATCAACCTTATCCAATTTATTCAAAACAACCACCGTATCATTTGCAAGCCTACTCATACTGTCATCAAAAAATTTAATAGCCGCATATCCATCGTCTCCCGTCACGACCTGATCCTTTTCCTCAAGTTTCATATTTTCAGAAACAGACAAAACTTTACCATCTCTCAAAACAGAAACATAACCTTTATAAGAATTCAAAACAGTAAAACTATCGGCTCTCGCAACAGAAAAATCAAAAGTCATAAAACTAAAAACAGAGAAAGACATCAAAACTGCAAGCACTCCTGCAAAAACTTTTTTCTGCAAAGCAAAAAAATTTTCCCAGAAAAACCATTTCTGTTTTTTCTGAGTAATAACAGCAAATACAGCTTCCTTAATCCTAACCGCATCATAAAAACTGACATGCGTGTTTGAGGCTGCCTTCCTTAGACTTTCCACGATTGGGTAGTCAAGGCGCATAAAAATACGACCCTTGAGTCGAGCTTTAGCTCGAGCGTCTAAGGAAGGCACCGCAACTGCAGCGAGAATCTTCTCCACCCTGTCTGTTTCTTTTTCTGTTTCCATACTAACCTTTCAAACGAATTAAAATTCCATTTGTTACTCAAATCTCATAGTTAATGCCCATTTGCTCAAATTCTTGTTTTAAAGCCTTTAGCGCGCGGAATTGAAGGATTCTAACACTTCCCTCGCTTTGACCCAAAACCTCCGCAATTTCAGCATTCGATAAATCATTAATAAATTTATAAATCAAAATATCCTGATACCCTTTTTTTAGCCTACACAAAGCACTCCTCAAAACCTCTTGATCCAAATGTCTCTCAATTTTTCGCAAAGGATTGTGTTCCCTGTTCAAATCCGGGATTGAAACATCGATCTCCCCAACCATTCGATCTTTCGAAGCCCTGTAATAATCCACGACAACATTATGGGCAATCCTAAAAATCCACGAAGAAAAATACACATCTTTTTTGTCCTTATAACTTTGTATGTTTTCCCAAATTTTCAAAAAAACATTTTCCGTAATATCTTCCGCATCTTCATTCTTAACCCTATAAAAAACATACCGATAAATAGGATCGATAAAAATATCGTAAAGTTCAGAAAAAGCGTCATGACTGCCATTTTTCACTTCTGCAACCAACTCTTCAATTCTCTCTCGTTTTGAATTAATTTCATTCATCAAGCCCTAATTTTTTTAAAATCTGCCCTGTATTATTTAAACCAACTTATCAAATCTTTTATTCTAGAAACATAACCCCACTCATTATCATACCACGAAATAACTTTGATTTTGTTACCCATCAAAACCTTCGTACTAAGTAAATCAACAATCGAAGAACGGCTATCTCCTCTGAAATCCACAGAAACAAGCTCTTCATCCGTCGTCCCCAAAATACCTTTCATTTCTCCATTTTCATATTTTTTAAACATTTCATTTACCTCCTCCACAGTGACGGTCTTTCCAAGATCAGCCACCAAATCAATACAGGAGACCGTAGGAACAGGCACACGGAAAGCCATTCCATCGACTTTGCCTTCAAGAGACGGAATCACTCGTGAAATCGCTTTCATCGCACCGGTCGTCGTAGGAATTATCGATTCAGTCGTCGCGCGAGACCTTCTGAAATCTTCAGGATTTGAATTATCCAGCAAGTTCTGCGTAAAAGTAAACGCATGAATAGTCGTAACCAAAGAATAATTAACACCAAATTCTTTATTCAAAACTTCCAGCACCGGCGCAAGACAATTTGTCGTGCATGAAGCATTTGAAACCACTTTAAAATCAGCAGGATTATAATTTTTTTCATTCACTCCGATAACAATATTTGGAATTTCCTTTTCCTTGCAAGGCGCAGTAACAAGCACTTTTTTCGCTCCAGCCTGTAGATGTTTTTCAGCATCGGCCATTGTCGTGAAATTTCCCGTAGATTCTATAACAATATCAATATCATGCTTCGCCCATGGAGTCTCCGCAGGATCTTTTATCTGATAGACATAAGTTTTTTTGCCATTAACAACCATATCATTCCCATCAACTTTGATATCCGCATCACAAATGCCATACAAAGAATCGTGCTTCAAAAGATAAGCATGAGAACTTGCATCAGACCTCGAATTTATCGCGGTAACCTCCATATCATCTCGTCCGATAATCTGTCTATGAAGATCTCTACCGATTCTTCCATATCCATTGATAGCAATTTTGATAGGCATTTTAGATTTTTTTGTTAAAAAATTAATTAATAATTAAAACGTTTATTTTGCGCTGTCATCAAGTAATTTTTGAAATTTCTCGACCATTTTTACAGCTTCATTTTTTGGTCTCTTCCAAACATTTCTTCCAAAAATAAAACCAAAAGTATTCGCATCGATACATGCATTTGCATTTTCAATCAGATCATTATCACCGATTTCAGAACCTCCTGAAAAAAGCACAGGCACGCCCTGCGCGGCTTCAACAACACGTTTCGCACGTTCCCATTTTTGTTCTTTTGGAGAAAGTTCCTGCAATTTTTTTTCAAGTTTTCGATAATATTCAGGAATTCCGGGATTTTCAAAAAAGTCAGCTTTTGCCGCAACAGGCAAATTTGCTTTGATGATTGTCGCACCCATTTCCATCGCCATTCGAACAGCAGATTCGATAGCATAACTGCTTTCTTTTCCGCCTTTCGCCTCGATCGCACTTCCTCTTGGATAAGCCCAAACAATCAAAGGAAGATCAGCTTTTTCGCATTCTCTTCGTACATTTGCCAATTGTGGTAAATCCTCATCTTGCCTTGGTGATCCATAAAACATCGTATACCCTACCGCACTCGCACCAAGTTTTTCCGCATCATCCACAAAAGAAGTATGCACAGAAAGCGCATTATCTTGAGAAGGAATCGAAGTTTTTCCATTCACTTTTAGTATAAGCGGCATTTGTCCCGCATATTTTATCCAATATCTTTTCGCCACACCATAGTGAAAAACCACAGCATTGCATCCGCTTTCCATCGCAAGTTTGATAATATAATCCGGATTTCCAGCCTCAGGATTAGGATCAATATGGCGATTATCATGTTCAATAAACTGATCATACGGAAGAATGATGGTCTTCCCGCTTTCACGCACAACCTCCTTTACATGCGAAAGTTCTCCAACCGAATAATGCAGATTTTGAAAAAAACTTAAAGATTTGTCCATATTTGTAAAAATTAAATGCCCTTTAACGAAAAGCACTTTAGCACAAAATGAAGGTTTTTAAAACAAATTTTTACCTACTCGCAATAGAAGTCTCACCGCTCAAATAAACCACAGTTTTTGGATTTCGCATCTTTGCAACACGAGGAAGATCTTGGATGTGGCGCAAAGAACGTGAATCTGAAAGCCGCATGTCCATCTGTTCACCACTTTTGATTAGAACCTGATGAGAATCCTCAAGTGAATTCAAAAGATACCCTTTTGTGACCTGTCTTGTGGAGAAAACAAGCGTAATCACCGTCACCAACACCACAAAAGAAATAAGAGAAAACATCAGGAAAAATGACCCAAACTCAACGTTTGGGAAAAATTTTGTTAAAAGGTTTTTTATGCCTGATCGATATGGTGTGCCTCTTGAGAGGATAAGTTGTGACATTTTTTAGGAATTTAATATTTTTGTAAGTTAGCTTTGAGGAAGCTCTCTCACCTTCTTGTAGACTCGCAGTTTTGCGCTTCTACTTCGCCTATTCTGTTCTATTTCTTCATCTGTCGGGACTATCGGTTTTCGTATAATTGGTTCAAAAATGCTGTCACCGTGGTTTCTGTAAATTGATTCTTCCATTGTCACTTCAGGCTGTTCCAATTTTTTAAAGAATTGCTTCGTAATACGATCTTCAAGCGAATGATATGAAATCACAGCAATCCGACCACCAATGTTTAGCATTTCCACCGCCTGATCGAGTGCATCAGACAAAGCCTTAAGTTCATCATTCACAGCTATTCTAAGCGCCTGAAAAACTCTCGTAGCAGGATGAATTTTCTCCCTCCATCTCTTTCCAACTCCACCGCAGACCGCCACCTCAATGAAAGTCGCTAACTGCAATGTAGAAGTGAATTTTTCAGTTTTCCTGTGAGTACAAATCTCTCTCGCAATCTTTCGAGCATATTTTTCCTCGCCATATTCGTAAAAAATCTTCATAAGATCTTCCTCTTTCCATTCATTCACCACTTTTTCAGCAGTAAGTGAACCGCGCTCATCAAATCTCATATCGAGATGCCCATCATTCAAGAAAGAAAATCCTCTATTTGAATCGTCTATATGTGGCGAACTCAAGCCCAAATCAAACAAAATCGCATCTATTTTTTTGATTCCAATTCCGATAATCCTTTTTTTCAAGTAACGAAAATTGTCGCTAACGTAGAAAACATTTTTAACTTCACCTTTCGAAAACTCTTTTATCCTTTTCTTCGCTTCAATAAGATTCCTTTCATCTTGTTCAAATGCTACAAGTTTGCCGGTTTTCCCAACATTTTTCAGTAACATCATCGCATGTCCACCAAGTCCAAGAGTTGCATCCACCACAATTTCACCTTTCTTTAAATCCAGTAGCTTTTCGACATCATTTTTTAACACAGATACATGGCTGAATTTTGGCTTCATATAAAGGAATTCTCAATGTACTAATTAAATCTCTTGTTCAAAACTTGTGCACAGCGCGTGTATAACTTTTTTACACTCCATTTCTTTCAAGATAATAGGAGTAATCTCGCATACAGTCAACAAAACATAACAAAAGGGTTCAATAAAACTGAACAATGACCGCTAATTACATGCCAAACAGCGCACAGACAAGCCAAACCTACCCCTTGTAAAATAATATTGAACAAAGTCTAATCTATTGCGTAACTTTTTTGATCATAAAAGTTTTTTCAAAAAACCGTTTAACATCCCGCCATAAAAAATATAGAATAAAAAACGAGCAAATCTTAAAAAATCATAATGCCTCCAGAGATAATAGTATTTTTCGCCGCAATGACTCCATTCGTGGATATCAAATTCTCGATTCCTTTAGGTATGAAACTCGGACTTACAGGACTAAGCTCAGCACTTTTCTCCATAGCCGGATCAATGACCCTTTGCGCAATAATCTTGGCCTTACTTGGCCCTATATCGAGATTCGCGATGAAAAAATCCAAATTCCTAAATAAATATTTTACAAAATTATTCGACACGACAAGAAGCGCTCACGCAGAAAAAATCAGCAAATACGGTATAATCTTCCTTCCCGTCTTTATAGCAATACCATTCCCGGGTAGCGGCATTATGGGAGGCTCCATCCTAGCCTTCATTTTCGGCATAGAATACTTCAAAAGCCTCGCACTGATATTCATGGGCACCGCAATTCCAGCAATAGTAATAACCCTCGGAAGCAAATCCGTGTTTATGATAATCCGACATTTCAGGTACTAAACCACGTGCATCAGATAAAAATCTCCCCCTGCCGCAAAACCGTCACTCTGTCCCCCTCAATCTTCACCACCGTAGATGGCTTATTTAAAGGAATTTTTCCACCATCAACCACAAAATCAATCAAATCTTTTAAATTACCTCCACCAAGAACAGGCGCGTCAAATTTTGCCATATCAACCTCGTACATCACACTCTCCCCCGCCAAATTCGCACTCGTCGTAACAATAGGCCTTCCCAAAGCCTTCACCAAATCCGTCGAAAATTTATCAGATGAAACTCTCATTGAAACAAATTTCTCACCAACATTCAAAAACTTAGGCAATTTTTCTCTACGAGGAACAACAATAGAAAGCGCCCCGGGCCAAAACCTACTCGCCAAACCCAAAGCCCTGTCACCAAAAACCCCATACTCCTTCGCCATTTCAATATCAAAAACCAAAATTGCCAAAGGTTTTCCTTTCTCCCGCCCCTTTATTTCATAAATTTTAGCCAACGCAGATTCACTAAAAACATCGCACGCCAAACCATAGCAAGTTTCAGTCGGATGCATTATCACGCCATTAGCCTGCAAAATCTCCAAAGCCTTTTCAAAATCATTCATAAATTTAAATTTATTTACACGCACAGTACACAATACTTTAATCCATCGTCAAGCAGACTTGCCTTCAAAGCTTCTCCGAACAACTCTATACTTCAAAAAAATTAACCCCTCAAAAAAATGTTAAAAGTTGCAATAAACGGATTCGGAAGAATCGGAAGACAAATTTTCCACATAAACTCTGAAAAAAAATATTTCGAAGTAGTCGCGATAAATGACCTCACAGACTCAAAAACCCTTGCTCACCTACTCAAATATGATTCAAATTACGGAATTGCAAAACAAGAAATTTCCGCAACAGAATCAGAAATAATCATAGACGGAAAAGCAGTAAAAATCTTCAAAGAAATGGATCCTGAACGCTTGCCATGGAAAGACCTCGGCATTGATTTGGTCATCGAATCCACAGGCGCATTCACGAAAAAAGAAGGCGCAAAAAAACACCTAAAAGCAGGTGCGAAAAAAGTCATTGTAACCGCTCCGGGCACAGACCTTGATCTCACTATCGTCCTTGGAGTAAACGAAAACGAATACGACTCAAGCAAACACAACCTCGTTTCAAACGCATCATGTACGACAAACTGCCTCGCGCCAGTTGTAAAAATCATAAACGATAATTTCGGAATAGTAAAAGGCTCAATGACAACAATTCATTCATACACAAACGATCAAAGAATCCTTGATTTGCCTCACAAAGATTTACGACGAGCGCGCTCCGCAGGCCAATCCATCATCCCGACAACAACAGGCGCCGCAAAAGCAATCGGCTTGGTAATCCCGGAACTAGACGGGAGATTAAATGGAGTTTCAATAAGAGTCCCTACTCCCACAGTTTCAATCGTCGATTTAGTTTGTGAGACTAAAAAAGACACGACAGTCGAAGAAGTAAACACCGCTCTCAAAAAAGCCGCAGAAACGTCAATGAAAAACATCTTGGGCTACACAGAACTTCCACTCGTTTCAATAGACTTCAGAGGCAACCCACTTTCCTCAATAGTCGATTCCCTCTCCACACAAGTCATGGAAAAAAATCTCGTAAAAGTCCTCTCATGGTACGACAACGAATGGGGCTACAGCAACAGAGTTGTAGATTTGGTGAAATTTATGGGAGAGAAGATGTAAAAACTTCACATTAATCGATTGACTTTCCGCTCAAGAATTGCTAAGATTTTAGTAGGTTTTACTAGATTTTAGCAGATTACGTAATGACAGAACAAAAAATGTTATCCATAGGTGAAACAGCAAAAATACTCGGAGTATCGATTGAAAATCTCAGGAATTGGGATAAAAACGGCATACTTCCATCTTTTCGCCCATCTCCATCAAGCAAACGCTATTATCGCCGAGAAGATATAGAAAATTTCTTAAAAAAAGACACCAAAATCGAAGAGGAAAACATCGCAAACTTGGCAAAAGAATGGGCAATAAGTAAGACTCCAGCCTCAATCCCAGCATCTTTTTATTGTGAGACCAATGACGTTTTTTCCGCCCGCTTGCAAAGTTTGAGCATACTACTTGAACGCTTACCGGAACTAAAAGAAATTTTTCCTTTGATCATCGCAATCATAGGAGAAATTGGAAACAACTCATACAATCATAACATCGGCAATTGGCCGGATGTACCGGGAATTTTTTTTACCTACAGTCTTGATAAACGCCAAATAATCCTTGCTGACCGCGGACGGGGAATTTTAAAAACATTGCAACGCGTCGTACCAAACCTTAAAACAGACAAAGAAGCACTCAATATAGCATTTACAAAATACATTTCCGGTCGCGCACCGGAAAATCGAGGAAATGGCTTAAAATTCGTCAAAGATGTAATCTCCGAAAATCCATTCCGGCTACAATTTTACACAGGAAACGCCGAAACGGAACTCAAGCAAAACACAACCAAATTAAATATCAAAACTCTGGATACAAAATTCCACGGATGCATCGCAATAATTCAATATTAACCCTCTCAATATGAAAATATATTTAAAAAAATTTGGCACCACATTAATCTCCAGACCTGCGGGCAAAGAAGCCTTTTTAGCGCTTCAGCCCTCAATAAACGAAACACCGACAGATAGAAAAATCGAAATAGATTTTGAAGGGGTTTCAGTCCTCACTCCATCTTGGGCGGATGAATTTATCACACCCCTGTCAAATCAACACAACGTAACTTTATTAAACACCGAGAATCCTTCAGTCAAAGCCACTTTGGAAACATTGAAAAAATCACAAGAGCCTCAATCCTAAAACACAAAAATCCCCCACTTGCCAAATCTGCATTTAGCACTGTATAATCGCAACTGCTAAGTATATTTTTACGAAAAATCAATGTCGGAAGATCGCAAAAAACAAGTACTACAAGCCATTATCAATCATTTCATTCAAACAGCTGAACCTGTCGGATCCAACACGATTTTGATAAGTTACAAATTTCACGTGTCTCCTGCAACTATCAGAAATGACATGATGGAACTCGAAAACGAGGGATATATTTCACAACCACACACTTCCGCAGGAAGAGTCCCAACAGACAAAGCATACCGACTTTTTGTAGATGAAATGGCCGACTACGACAAAGCACGCAAGGAAGCCCTAAAAGCACTCGCACTTATTCAAGGAAAATACGCCGCAGAGAAAGTTAGAGAAAATCTTCACGACGCAGTTTCAGTGCTTTCCAGAGCCACAAATCAAGTAAGCTTTTCTACAACTCCAGACAATCCACGAACATTTTTCTTAGGAATGAGCAACGCATTTTTACAACCAGAATTTGCAAACAATCCAGTAAGCGCCAGCGAAGTTTTCGAGGTTTTAGAAAGAAGCGATAAATTCGTAAAAACACTCGCAAACCTCGATGTTTCAGATGAAATAAAAGTATACATCGGAGACGAAAATATCATTCCACAAGCGCAATCTTGCAGTATTATCGTCACAAAATATCATAAAAACGGATACAATGGATTCATGGGAATCCTCGGCCCAAAACGCATGAACTATGCATTTAATATCGTGATTTTGGAAGAAATAAAAAAACTTTTAGAACAATAATTCCACAAAAATGACAGACGACAAAAATAACGAAAAAATAGATTTAAATAAAAAACTTAAAGAAGCAAAACTCAAAGCCGCGCAAGAAACGGAAAAAGCAAGCTCGACAATCAAACAAGAAGGCGAAGACGAACTTGCAAAATTGAGAGAAGAACTCGCTCAAATGACCGAGACCGCAAAACGCACGATGGCCGACATGCAAAACCTACGAAGACGCTATGAAGAAGAGAAAAAATCGCTCGTTCTGATGGCAAACGCAGATTTAATCAAAAATCTTTTACCAATTTTCGACAACTTCAAAAGAGCGCAGACACATGCACCAAAAGACGCAAACGAAGAGACCGCAAAATGGCTCGAAGGAATCGAAATGGCAACAAACCAACTTGAAAAATTACTACAAGATTTCGGCGTCAAAAAAATAGAGTCACTCGGCCAAAAATTCAATCCCGATTTCCACGAAGCTCTAGCTCAAGACAAAGGCGAAAAAGACATCGTCCTCGAAGAACTTGAATCCGGCTATACACTTGGCGACAAAGTCCTAAGACATGCCAAAGTCAAAGTAGGAAACGGAGAATAATAATTCAACTATTCTTGCTTCCTACTTACAAGTGGCCTATTTGGATTTGTCGGAAGCCACGCCTCAAACGCCACAAAAACCGATTTTATTCGGATCTCAATACCAAGCAAAAAAACCAATACTAATCCCCGGATTAAATATAGACATTAAAGGAGGAGAAACATTTAAACTAATTACAATGACAGAGGTGACAGGAAGCGGCTGTGTCGGAACACTTGAAATAACAGACGCAAATGGAGAAAAACGCACAACAGGAGAAATTTATATTCCAAACGCTCTGGGAGATCCGGACACATCGGAAAGAATTCAAGATAAAGCCCCTCAGGCCACAGCACAAAACACACACGACAGATTCGAAGCAGTCGAAGCAGTCGGAGCATAAATAGAGCATAAATAGAAAAATTACTCTTGACCAACACTTATTAGCACTCTATAATTACGAGTGCTAATTTGCTGTAACGCACAGCAATCACATAAAACATTAACCAAAAAAATATGTCAAAAATAATAGGTATCGACTTGGGAACAACAAATTCATGCGTTTCCGTAATGGAAGGAGGTGAAGCGATTGTAATCCCAAATTCCGAAGGTGGACGCACGACTCCATCCGTTGTAGCAATCAAAGACGGCGAAAGGCGCGTGGGAATTGCCGCAAAAAACCAAGCGGTCACAAATCCGGACAACACAATCTACTCAGCAAAACGTTTTATCGGTCGCCAATATGACGAATCAATGACAGACATAAAAAGAGTTTCATATAAAACCGCGAAAGGAAAAGACGGTGAAGTGGAAATAATATTGGAAGGAAAACAAAAACGCCCTGCCGAAATTTCCGCAATGGTCCTACAAAAATTAAAAGCGGACGCAGAAGCTTATCTCGGATATGAAGTAAAAGAAGCCGTCATCACCGTTCCTGCATACTTCAACGATTCACAAAGACAGGCCACAAAAGACGCAGGAAAAATCGCAGGACTTGATGTAAAAAGAATCATAAACGAACCAACCGCCGCCGCACTTGCATATGGAGTTGATAAAAAAGGAGGCGAGAAAAAAGTTGCAGTTTACGACTTTGGTGGAGGAACTTTCGACGTCTCTATTTTGGAGCTTGGAGAAGGCGTTTTTCAAGTAAAATCCACAAACGGAAACACACAATTGGGAGGTGACGATTTGGACGAAAGAGTAACAAAATGGCTAATAGATGAGTACAAAAAACAAAACGGTGCAGACATCTCGAAAGATAAATTGGCTATGCAAAGAATCAAAGAAGCCGCAGAAAAGGCAAAAATCGAATTATCATCTTTGCACGAAACCACGATTTCGCTTCCATATATTACTGTCGACAAAGACGGTCCAAAAAATTTCGAAGCAAAATTGACCAGAACAAAACTCGAAGATTTAGTCGCAGACTTAATTGCACTCACTGAAGAACCTTGCAAACAAGCCATGAAAGACGCGAAGATTTTCGAAAGCGATATTGACGAAGTTTTGCTTGTTGGAGGAATGACACGTATGCCCGCTATTCAAGCAAAAGTAAAAGAAATTTTCGGAAAAGAACCTTCGAGAGGATCAAATCCGGACGAAGTTGTCGCGCTCGGCGCAGGAATTCAAGGAGGAATTTTGCAAGGAGACTCTAACGTAAAAGATATTTTATTGGTCGACGTCACTCCCCTTTCACTTGGAATCGAAACACTTGGCGGAGTAAATACAATTTTGATTGAAAAAAATTCCGCAATCCCTACATCAAAATCACAAGTTTTCTCAACTGCGGCCGACAATCAAACATCTGTCGAAATCAATGTTGTTCAAGGTGAACGCCCAATGGCATTGGACAACAAATCACTTGGAAAATTCGTATTGGACGGAATACCACCTTCCCCACGCGGAATGCCACAAATCGAGGTTTCATTCGACATCGATTCAAACGGAATTTTGAATGTAAAAGCCGCGGACAAAGCCACAAATAAAGAACAACACATCACTATTGCCGGAAGCTCAAACATGAGCAAAGAAGAAGTCGAACAACGCAGACAGGAAGCTGAAAAATACGCCGAAGAAGACAAAAAGAAAAAGGAAATGATTGAACTGAAAAACCAAGCCGAAAGCTTGATCCTTCAATCGGAAAAAGCAATCAAAGACGCTGGCGACAAAGTCTCTGACGAACTCACAAAACCAATCAAGGAAAAAATCGAAACCCTTACAAAAGTGTTAGGAAACAAAGACGCCACATTCGAAGAAATCAAAACACCTTACGAAGACTTGAGCCAAGAAATCCAAAAAATCGGTGCCGAACTATACAAAACCGCCCAAGCCTCCGCACAACCTGCAGGCGCAGAAGGAAGCGAACCTAGCAGCGATGCTAGCGGAGCGGACAGTGAAGAGGGTTCCCCAAACGAAGCCGACGACGACGTCAAAGTCTACAAAAAAGGCGACAAAAAGAAAAGCAAAAAAGGCGATGATGATGTAGTAGAGGCGGAGGTTGTGGATGAGAAAAAGGAGAAGGAGAATTAAAATGGATACAAAATTACTTCTTAATTTCAAATAAAATGCAAACTTTCTTCAAACCAGCTTCTGAAAAAAATCCAAAAACCGAGAAATGGACTCCAGTATATACACGAACAATTGAAGATGGTCCTACTAGCAATATGCAAACGGATAGTTTGAACAAAGAATTCAACACTCAAGAAGAAGCAGATCAATATTGCATAGGATATTGCCTACAACAAGGCTACACACAAATAGATTAAAATAATTAATAACAACTATATGGATCTAGAAAAATTCTTTGCATTATCCTTCTTCATAACATTGCCACTCGCATTCCTAGAAACAACAAGTCTAGTTAGATCTCCATTCGGCCAAGAAAGCTTTAGCCTAATAGCCTTCTGGTTCTTCATTAGTTACATAATTACAAAGTTCATAGTTTGGATAAAAAACAGAAAAAAATAATTTTAACACTAGCCGGTTTCCGATCCAAGTAAAATAATTTTATAATTAACAACATATCTATGGAAATACTTATAAGTCTTGCCTTAATTATTTTAATTGGTATATACATCGAATTACGGAGAAGTAGAAAAATGCTAAAATATATCGAGGTTAGATTGTATGATATATACAAATATGTAAGTTCACTCAAAGATGTTGATCCTGATATATATTCATAAACAAAATTATATTATTATTTAGCTCGCTCATCCATATTTCTAACACTAGAACCAACATGGAAGCTGATTATTCTAAAATAAAACTACATTCACTTTTCGATCCAATTAAAAAAATATTTGAATTTTTTATTCTCGGAACGATCTTCATAGGACAAAAAGACTTTCAAGCATTAATACTAGAACAAAATAAAGAACTAAGGTCTTTGATAGAAAAATACAACAAAGAAGTAAAACTTAGAGTAGAAGGAACCCGCGTAAAATCTAATACAAAAATGTACTACACTAATATAAGCCGATTAATGGCCATAGCAATATTTGATATTTTGCAATGCTCGAAATACCATAATGCTGTCAAAAACAGTACTGTTTTTAAATTTGCAAAACACATACGCAATGGAGCAGCTCATGACAATACATTTGACTTAGCCCCTCCAATAAAAAATCCAATTACATGGCAAAAATTTACGATCACTCAAAGCTTGAATAAAACACCTGTTTTCCCAGATTTTATTGGTGCACCTACATTAATCTTTTTAATGAAGGATATTTCAGAAATGATCGAAAAGCATGAAGAAGAGAAAAATAGGCATCACAGCATATAATAGCTACCTAGCCAGTTCACGAGCTAAGTAAAATTATCCTTTATAATTAATCTAAAGAATGAAATCCCACTGGCTCTATTCCAAAACCAGCGACAACAAAGCAAGATTTTTACTTGGAGAAAAAGGTAACAAAACTTTAATATGCATCGGCATAAATCCAAGCACCGCAGAACCTGATAATTTAGATCGAACTTTAACTGTCGTAAAAAGATTTTCTCGTGATTTGAAGTACAATTCATGGCTTATGTTAAACGTATATCCACAAAGGGCAACAAATCCAAATAATTTAGATTTAGAAATTAATAGCGAGTACCATTTTGAAAATTTGAAACAAATTGAAACATTTTTAAAAACAGGAAAATTTGATATTTGGGCAGCATGGGGCACAAACATCAGTAAAAGAAAATATTTGTTTTCATGTTTAAAAGATATAGTTTCAATAACGAAAAAACATTCAATTAACTGGCATACCATCGGCAAAAAAAGCAAAGAAGGTCATCCACATCATCCATTATATTTAGATAAAAAGTTGGGACTTGATTCATTTGATATCAAGGAATACCTACAAAAAAACATAAAAAAATCATAAACTTTTTTTATAAAAATTCTATTGACGGTGAGTGTACGCTCACCTATAATGCGGACGAAATCAATCAACCGCACACATGGAAAAGAAAATCATACAAACACTAACGGAAAATTTTGAATCATTCGCTCATAAAACAGAACAGGGAGTTGAATTTTGGTTTGCAAGAGATTTGCAAAAACTTTTAGGATATGACAAATGGGATAATTTTTCACAAGTTATTGAAAAAGCTAAAACTGCCTGCGAAAAATCCACGCATAAAATTTCGGACCATTTTGCCGACGCCGGGAAAAAGGTTTCTATCGGTTCTGGAGCCACAAAAGAGATTTTCGACATAATGCTGACTCGTTACGCCTGCTACCTCATCGCGCAAAACGGAGATCCACGAAAAGAACAAATAGCCTTCGCGCAAAACTACTTTGCAGTTCAAACAAGAAAATTTGAAATAATCGAAGAAAGAATAAAAGACTGGGAAAGACTTTCCGCAAGACAAAAACTCTCACTCTCAGAAAAAGAATTTTCAGAACTCATTTTCGAAAAAACAGGAAATGAAAAAAATTTCGCAGTGATAAGAAGCAAAGGCGATAACGCTTTATTTGGCGGACATGATACTAATGCAATGAAGAAAAAACTTGGCATTCCAGAAAACAGACCACTCGCAGATTTTCTCCCAACCATCACGATAAAAGCAAAAGATTTTGCAACCGAAATCACCGTTTTCAATCTAAAAGACAAAGATCTAAAAGATGAAAAACAAATTTCTAGCGAACACATTAAAAATAATCAAAGTGTAAGAAGTGTCCTCCTTGAAAGAGGCATAAAACCCGAAGAACTTCCGCCAGAAACAGACCTAAAGAAGCTCGAAAGAAAATTAAAAAACGACGACAAAAAAACTTTAAAAAATTCACAGAATTTGTAAACAAAAAATTTAGTTACCATCTTTTGCGAGATATAAACTAACATACAAGATAGTTTGCATCTCAAGTTTAAAAAATTGGAAAAATACGAAGTGACAAGAAAAAGCCTTCCGCCAATCTATGGTGTATAAACCACGGCCAAAAGCAAATTCCACAAACATAATAGCCAAATCATTCACAAAAGGCAAGCTTTTTAAACAAAAAAATCACAAATTTGCAACGCCACAAATTCCGGCATATTATAATCCCACATGCCAACACTCACTTCCTTACAAAAAGAAATCGACACAATCAAAACCCGCAACAAAAAAGTCGAGCTCGACAAAGCGTGGGAGACTTCATGGACACGCAAATTAGTTATTCTGATCCTGACATACATTGTCATCGTAATATTTTTCTTCGCAGCAAATCTCGAAAATCCATTCCTAAACGCCATCGTCCCCTCAATCGGATTTTTCCTCTCCACTCTCACAATCACAATCTTCAAAAACTGGTGGATAAAATAATATAGACATCCATATAAACCTCACAAAATAAAAAATTTACATGACCAAATTTTACCTTCTCGTAGCCGCAATAAACACACTCGACCTCATTGCCATAATATTCGCGAAACTTTGGAACATACATAAAAATCCGATTTTCCTCGCGCTCACAATCCTCGGTTTCGGAAGCGCAGGATTCTTTTTTGCACTCTCACTAAAGTACGAAGGCATGGCCATCACAAACATTCTCTGGATCGCCATTTCAGTAATTTTAGTCACAATCGTCGGCTATTTTTTCTTTAAAGAAGCAATTTCAGTCTTACAATTCATAGGAATCGCATTAATCATGATCGGACTCGTCCTCATAAATTTAAAATAAAACTTTTCTTTTAACTCAAAAATCCGCTATATTAAGACAAGAAATTAATATTTTTTCACATGCTGACTCTCGATTTAAAAAATTCAAAAGGTTCGCCAGAAAAATTCCTAAAAGACATAGAAAAAAGAAACCAAGGATTCTACAAAATTATCGACGATAAAAAAGAATTTGAAAAAGTCGAAACACTCGCAAAAAAACTAAAAAACAACTTCAACCACTTCGTAGTTTTAGGGATCGGCGGCTCAGCACTAGGCACTATTTGCCTTAAGAATGCGCTAAAACCATTAGCTCACGAAAAACTTTTCGTCATAGACAACGTTGATCCAGATTTCATAAAAGAAACAAAAAATAAAATCGACATCAAAAAAACACTCTTCATTGTAGTATCAAAATCCGGAGACACACTCGAAACATTGTCTCAATTTTTTTATTTCCAGAAAAAAGTCACAGACAAGAAACTCGATGCAAAAAAACATTTTATTTTCATTACTGATTCCGAAAAAGGCTACCTAAAAGAACTCGCAAAAAAAGAAAATTACCAAACACTTGATGTCCCAAAAAATGTAGGAGGAAGATTCTCAGTTTTAACAGCAGTAAGCCTTTTCCCCGCCGCACTCATAGGTATAGATATAAAAAAAATAATCACAGGAGCACAAAAAATGCGCAACAGATTTCTATCAAAAGACACTAAAAAAAATCTGCCATTTTTGCTCGCAAACACACAACACAATTTTTACAGAAAAGGATTCAAAACAAATATTTTATTCCCGTATTCAAACTCACTTTCAAGTTTTTCCGACTGGGTCAGACAACTCGTTTGCGAAAGCACAGGCAAAAAATTAGACAACAAAAGAAAGAAAGTCTTCACAGGAATCACAATAGTTCCCGCTCTCGGCGCAACCGATCAACATGCGCAAAGTCAGCTTTTCCACGAAGGACCAAATGACAAATTAATAATATTTTTCGAAATAGAAAAATTCAAAAACACATTAAAAATTCCAAATAAAAATTTAAAAAACATTACATTCAACGAATTGATAAACATCGAAAAAGCATCCACAGAAAAATCATTAAAAGACTCACATCGCCCAACCATAACTATAAAATTAGACAAAATTTCTGAAGAAACTTTAGGTGAATTATTTATGTTATTCGAAGGAGCAACCGCATTCCTTGGCGAATTTTTAAACATCAATGCCTTCAATCAACCAGGAGTTGAACATTCAAAAAAACTTACAAAGCAGGCAATAATAAAATTATAAACTTATGAAAAAAGAAAAAAAAACACTATCAGGAGATCCAGTATTGAAACATGCCAGTGTCAGCGACCTATTAAAACGAAATGATTTCAGAGTAACGATTTTCGGATCAGCAAGGATAAAAAAAGACGACAAAATTTACAAACAAATATTCAATCTTGCAAAAAGCATCGGACACGAAGGATTTGATATAGTAACAGGAGGAGGTCCAGGGCTTATGGAAGCCGCAAATGCAGGACATGAAGCCGGAGACAAGCCAAGGCGAGCACAATCAATCGGACTGACAATTCACCTACCGTGGGAAGCAGAAAAAAATGAATATTTAGAAGTTCACAAACATTTTGCAAAATTTTCAAAAAGATTAGACACTTTCATGACACTCTCAAGTGCAATCGTAATAACTCCAGGAGGAATAGGCACATGCCTAGAGCTTATGTACACTTGGCAACTTGAACAAGTTCAACACATATGCCCACTACCAATAATTTTAGTAGGAAGAATGTGGGAACCACTCATAAAATGGTTCAAGAAATATCCTCTAAAACAAGGACTAATAAGCCCAAAAGACATGAATAATATTTACGTGGCACGCAGCAATAAAAAAGCCATGGAAATAATATTAAAAACATACAAAGTCTTCCAAAAAGAAGGAAAAAATTACTGCTCAAATGTAAGAAAATACAAACTGGATTAATTCTCGGAACGAACCAAATGATTTACGACAAAAAAACAGCAATCGAAAGGAATAAACTCACAAAATCATTGCGCATTTTTTTTGAAAAAGAAAAATTCCTAGAAGTCGAAACGCCGATCATGGTGCGGATTCCAGGCATGGAACCACATTTAAACGTATTCGAAACAAACCTCATTGTCGGAAATAAAAAAACAAAACTTTTCCTAAATCACTCCCCCGAACTGCAAATGAAAAAACTTCTCGGAGCAAACTTTAGAAACATTTTCACACTAACAAAAACTTTTAGAAATGGAGAAATTGGCGGAAATTTTCACAATCCAGAATTCACAATGCTTGAGTGGTATCGAATCAAAGCAAACTACAAAGATTTAATGAAAGATTGCGAAAACTTAATAAAAACACTGGCAAAAACCCCTCAAATAACATACCAAAATCACAAAATAGATCTAAAAACTCCTTGGGAAAAATTTTCATGCGAAGAACTTTTCCAAAAATACTGCAAAATCTCGCTTGATCAAAATAGAACATTCAAACAGCTAAAAAACACAGCAAAAAAACAAAATTTAGACACAAATTTTTGCAAAGATTGGGACGATATTTTCTTCAAAATTTTCTTAAACGAAATAGAACCACACTTAGGAAAGAAAAAGCCTACTTTCGTCTACGACTACCCATCAACTCAGGCTGCACTCGCAAAAAAATCATCAAAAAATCCATTCTTCGCAGAACGTTTTGAGCTATACATTGGAGGAGTTGAAATCGCAAACGCATTTTCAGAACTCACAGACGCAAAAGAACAAAAAACACGACTGATCGAAGAACAGAAAATAAGAAAAAAACTCAAAAAAACGATATTTGATATTGACGGGGAATTTTTAGCTAGTCTAGAATCCATTCAGCATAAATGCGCGGGCATAGCTCTTGGGATAGATAGATTGTTCATGATTCTCATGGATAAAAAAAATATCGACGAGACTTTACTCTTTCCACTAAAAAAAATTCTTAACTAAAATTTTTATGGCAATGACAACAGATATCAAAAAAGGCCTCGCAATAAACTTCAAAAACGGCACATGGCTAATCATTGAAGCACAATTTGTAAACCCTGGAAAAGGCGGAGCCTTCACGAGAGCAAAAATTCGAAACTTAAAAAGCAACCAAGTAATTGAATACACTTTTAAAGCTGGAGAATCGGTAGATGAAGCAGAAATAAGCAAAAGAAGATGCCAATATTTATACAACGACGGCTCAACTTTCAACTTCATGGACAACGACAGCTACGAACAATTTTCACTTCCTGCAGACGTTATTGGCAACGACAAAAGATTTTTAATAGACGGAATAGAATGCTACGCAATGCACATTGACGGAGCCCCTGCGAGCATCGAATTACCTCCAAAAATGGATTTCAAAGTCACCACAACAACTCCGGGAATAAAAGGAGACACCGCTACAGGAGGCTCAAAAGAAGCTACGATTGAAACAGGCGCAGTAGTAAGAGTTCCACTATTTGTGAAAGAAGGAGACATGATAAAAATCAACACAGACGATGGATCATATGTCAGCAAAGCAAATTAAAATTTCACCTCCAAATCTTATGCAAGACGTAAAACACATCATAGAAAATCCGGAGAAATTTATCGACGGAGCAAAAAATAAAAAAGCGGATGTAGACATCAAAAAACTGGTCGAACTATACGAAAAACGAAACAAATTAATGCAAGATTTGGAAAGTCTTCGTGCTCGCCAAAATGAAGTTTCAAAAGAAATTACAAAAGCGGAGAACAAAGAAGCACTAATGGAAGAAATGAAAAAAACAAAAGAAACCGCAAAAAATCTCTCTCCGCAAATCGAAGAACTGGAAAAAGAAATCGACGAAATCGCAATCAGAATTCCAAATCCAACCCTTCCATCAACTCCGCACGGCAAAGATGAGACAGAAAGCGTAGTCGTAAAAACACATGGAGAGAAGCCACAATTTGACTTTGAACCTCAAGATCACATTGCGCTTGGAAAATCACTCGACATCATCGATATCGAAAGAGGAACTCGCGCCTCCGGCGCTCGTTTTTATTATCTAAAAGGCGACGCCGCACTTTTAGAACTTGCACTCCTTCAATATGTGATGAACAAACTCACACAAAAAGGATTCACTCCCGTGATTCCACCGGTTTTAGTAAAAGAAGAAGCAATGTACGCAACAGGGTTTTTCCCTGCAGATAGAAACGAAATCTATTCCGTAAATCCGGGCGAAGACAATCTTTTTCTAGTTGGAACTTCGGAAGTTCCACTAACAATGCTACACGCAACAGAAATTCTTGAAGAAGAAAAATTACCAATCAGATACGCAGGATTTTCCACATGCTTCAGGCGCGAAGCAGGTTCATACGGCAAAGACACAACAGGAATAATTCGCGTTCACCAATTCGACAAAATAGAAATGTTCTCATTCTGCGACCCTGAAAAATCTGAAGAAGAACACGAATTAATCAGATCAGTAGAAGAAGAAATCATGCAAGAACTTGGATTTCATTACCAAGTTTTAAATATTTGTGATAGCGATTTAGGTTATCCTGCCGCAAAAAAATACGACATCGAAGTTTGGATCCCGACTCAAGAAAAATTCCGAGAACTTACATCTTGCTCAAATTGCACAGACTTTCAAGCACGAAGATCAAAAATAAAATACAAGAACAAAGACAGCAAAAATGAATATCTACACACTCTAAACGGAACCGCAATGGCAAGCGCACGAACGCTCGTCGCAATTATCGAAAACTACCAAACAAAAGAAGGAAATATCGCAATTCCGGAAGTTTTACGCCCATACATGGGAGGTCGCACAGAAATTACAAAAAAATAACACGCGGCTTTCTCCGCGAAAAAATCATGATTGTTTTACAAGATGTTTACAAAAAATTCAGTTCTGGAAAATCAAAAACAGATGCCTTAATTAACGTAAACATCAAAATCAAGGAAGGCGAATTTGTCGCTATCACAGGCCCTTCCGGCTCCGGCAAAACAACTCTTCTAAACATAATCGGCGGACTCGATTCCCCGACAAAAGGAAAAGTTTTCATCAATGATTTCGATTTGAAACACATGGACGACGACGAACTTTCTCATTACAGAAACAAAGAAATCGGATTCATTTTTCAAGAATTTCACCTCGAACCATTTTTAAAGGTAAGAAACAATATATTACTTCCAACTCTTTTCGACGGACACACTCATGATGTACAGGCTTACGCCGACGCACTTTTGAAAGAAGTGAAATTGGTAAAAAAATCATACGCTTTAGCAAATGAACTTTCAGGAGGAGAAAAGCAAAGAACCGCTATAGCAAGAGCTCTAATCAACAAACCAAAAATAATAATTGCAGACGAACCGACAGGAAACCTCGACCAAGAAACAGGCGAAGCGATCATAACTCTACTAAAAAATTTACAAAAAACACACAACATTACTCTCATAATCGCAACTCATGACAAAGAGATTGCACGGCTTGCAAAGCGCATAATCCACATTGAAGACGGAATAATAAAACGTCGCTAAAACATAAAAAAATGATATCAATCGCAATTAGAAGCCTCATCGCCCATCGCTCACGCACAACCCTTTCGATAATTTCTATCGCGATCGGCGTCGCATCGATTTTTCTTTTTGTGACAATGATAAACGGCATAAACAAAGCCTCAACAGAACAAACGGCAAAACAAAATCCGTTAAATCAAATAATTGTCAGGCCACGCTTAGACAAAACCGGTCTCGTATCTTTTCTTACAAAATCCGAAAAAGGAAAACTAACAGACCAAACAATTGAAGACATAAAAAAAATTAATGGAATAAAAAATATTTATCCGGAAATTCAATTCGGAAATTTCTCATCAATCGAAGTCCAACTCATAGGCATCGGCGTACTCACAGACGCAATGGTTTTCGGCGTTCCATACGAATTCATAAAAGACGAAATCCCAAACGAAGAGACATGGAAATCCTCAGAAGAGCCATATCCTGCAATTCTTCCACGCAAAATTCTTGAGTTATACAATCTCTCCGTGGCCTCTCCACAAGGCCTTCCGCTCCTCTCCGAGGAAGATCTTATCGGAAAAGAAATGATTTTTTATCCAAGATTTTCTACATTTTTCGGATCTTCAGGAAACGACAAATCCACACAAATCACACTAAAAATCGTCGGATTCTCAGACAAAGCAAGCCTACTCGGACCTACAATTCCACTCGAAATATTAAACACATTAAACAGATATTACGCACCATCAGGAAACAATTCATACACAGAGCTTTTTGTTGAGACATCAGACCAAAACAAGACAACACAAATCGCCCAAGAAATAGAAAATCTCGGACTTTCCACACAATATTTCACAAAAGATTTAAAAGAAGTTCAAGCAAAAATTTCATATTTATCGATAGGACTTGGACTTATAAGTTTAATAATAATTCTACTTTCAGGCATAGCAATAATTGGAACATTCCTAAGCCAAATCGCAGAACGCAGAAAAGAACTCGGACTACTTCGCGCACTCGGAGCAACACGCAAACAAATCAAACTTTTGATAATGTCAGAAGCCGGATTCATCGGATTAATCGGCAGCACAATAGGAATCGGCGCAGGAATTTTGGCAAGCATCATCTTCGACAAATACATCACAACCGAACTAAGAAATACCATCCTACTCCCAAAAACTCTCTTCTGCATCACTCCGGAAATAATAATAGCAACCCTCGCATTCGGTATCTGCTTGAGCATAATCGCCGCCTACATCCCAGCGAACACCGCCTCAAAAGTCGATCCAATCACAGCATTAAAATGAACCAAACAATCCTAATCCTCCCCGGCTGGCAAGATTCAGGGCCAAATCATTGGCAAAGTCTTTTGCTTAAAAAATATCCAAACTGATAAAAGTCGTTCAAAAAGATTTCATGAATCCGGAAAAAATAAAAGGTTTTGCCCCAATGCCAATTCGAGAACTAGCATTCAAAAGCATCACGGTCGTAAGTTCAAACGACAAATGGGTGAGTCCCGAAAGAGCCGAATTCTTCGCAAAATCTTGGAATTCACAACTAATAAACATCGGCCCTCACGGCCACATAAACGCAGACACAGGTTTCGGAGAATGGCCCCAAGGAGAAGAATTATTGAAACAGCTAACACAATAAATCCCTACCCCTTCACCGGCGGATGATCCTCAATAAACTTCACAACTTCATCTGTGTCATCAGAAATCGCCAACATATCATGATACTTTAAGCCTTTCGACAAATCCGAAACTAATTCATAAACTTTGCAGTCCTCACTCCAAAATTTCTTTCCAAAAAAGATCATCGGACTCACCCATCCAAAGCTCGAATAATGATCCTGCGCCGCATCAGTGAATATTTCCTGAACAGTTCCCGCACTTCCCGGCCCATAAATAATTCCATGCAAAGCAACCGCCAAAAGAACATCCTCACGAATCGCATTTGAAAAATATTTTGCAATACTTGTCGCAAAAATATTCAAAGGTTCATGCCCATAAAACCACGTAGGAATCGCAATATTCTCTACTCCAGTAGGATACATATCAATAACTTTTTTGGATTGCACTATATAATTTTCATCCTGATATCTTGGTGCAACCTTCAAAATTTCTATAGCTTCCGTTAGTTGAGCATCCGTTTTCCCTGCAAGATAAGCCCCAAGATTCGCCGCCTCCATAATTCCAGGACCTCCACCAGACAAAATCAAATACCCTTTTCCCGCCAATTTCTTCGAAACCATCGCAACTTTTTCATAAGCGGGATCATCACGCAAAACACTATGCCCTCCCATTATTCCAACACATTTCTTTTTTGTCATGCCATCTTCCCCAATCCCAATAATATCGTAAATCGCATCATCAATCGCATGATCATGAATCCTCTCGCAAAGCGCTTCATTAATATCTCCGGAATTTTTAAAAGACACAAAATGATTATAAATTTTCGTATCCAAAATTTCCCCACTTTCCATATCATTTCCCTGTATCAATTCTTCCCAAGTATAAAGACTTTTTCGATAAGGATTATAAGGAAGCCCCACAACCTTAGGATAGATTATGGCTCCCTTCTGCCTCAAAATCGATTCCGTCTCGTCGTCCATATCGCATCCAAGAAAAGTAGTATTCGCCAATTTTATATTAGCCCAATCCAATTTTTCCTTCTTAAAATCCAAATCCTGAATCGTTAAATTCAAAAGAACATTTCCCTCATTCAAAAGCTCTTTTACGGATTTTATTTCCTTTATCAATTTTTTTGGAGCAGGCATTTATTCTTTAGTTATATTTTATAAATGAAGTATTTCACAAATTAATAATCTTACAAAAACTATCTTTAAAATTCTCTTGACTTCCTGTCAAAATACCATAGAATTAGGCGGTGATGAAGTCACGACGGTGACTAATCACAAAGACCTTTAGATACGAATGTGTTGTGGCAAGTTTGGTCTTAATTATTATGCAAACTTTGACCACTTTTTTATTATGCCAAAAGCAAAAAAAACACTTAAAAAATCTTCAAAAGCGCTTTCAAAAAAAGATTCAAAGATAAAAAAATCCGCAAAAAAAGTAGCGAAAGCTATTGTCAAAAAAGCTTCTCCGAAAAAAGAGAAGAAAATTTTGAAAAAAGCGGAAAAATCTTTGAAGAAAGCCAAAAAAAAGACACCTAAGGCCGCTCCGGAAAAGAAAAAAGATATGGTTTTGCCTTCGGAAATTCCGATTAAGCAAGAATTGATTATGACAAGGAGCAAGCGAAAACACATTACTCCTCAAATTGATGAAAACGTACTTATTCCAGGACTTATCGAAGTACAAACAAATTCTTACAAATGGTTTTTAGAAGAAGGAATTCGTGAATTATTAGACGAAATTTCCCCTATCCAAGATTTCTCAGGAAAAAAACTTGAGCTAAAATTTTTAGACCACTCATTAGGAGAAATCAAATACAACGCCGAGGAAGCAATGAAGAAAAACATTACTTTCGAAGCTCCATTAAAAGTACACGTACAGCTTATAAACAAAGAGACAGGTGAAATTAAAGAGCAAGATGTATTTCTAGGAAACATTCCACTGATGACAAATCGTGGAACATTCATCGTAAACGGAATTGAAAGAGTAGTTGTGAGCCAAATCGTACGTTCACCGGGTGTTTTCTTCTCAAAAAACCCAGCCGCTCCGGGACTACACAGCGCAAAAATTATTCCAAAACGTGGAGCATGGCTTGAAATCGAAACAGACAAAAAAGGAATTATCACAGTAAAAATCGACAGAAAAAGAAAAATCCCGATCACTTCCCTACTTCGAGTATTCGGATACAAAACAGACAAAGAAATCGGAGACCTATTCAAAGACGAAATAAAAGACATCGAGCAAGATTCGATCACATTAACCCTTGGAAAAGACCAAGCGGAAACACCGGAAGAAGCATACCAGAATATTTATAAAAAAATTCGTCCCGGCGATTTAGCAACAGCTGAAAACGCGAAAAACCTGATAGACTCAATGTTTTTCGACTATCGAAAATATGACATGGGTCCGGTTGCAAGATACAAATTAAACAAAAGATTTGCGATAACTGTCCCAAACAAAAAACAATATCACACTTTCCAAGTAAGTGATTTAGTACAAATCCTTAAACATTTGATGAGGTTAAACAACGGAGAAATGGCACCGGACGACATCGATCACCTTTCAAACAGAAGAATTCGACCTGTCGGAGAGCTTGTACAAAACAAATTCCGCGTTGGACT
>PFOM01000007.1 GCA_002792535.1 Candidatus Peregrinibacteria bacterium CG_4_10_14_0_2_um_filter_38_24
TCTTCGAACGAGGCTCCAACGGTTTTTAGAGTAATTTTTAGGGCCTCTGCTAAATTCACTTTGCTTTCAGGTTTAAATGTTCCGTCCGGATTTCCTTTTACTATTCCTTGAGTTTTAGCATAACAGACATATTTTGTATACCATTCATGTGGAGGTACATCTGTGAAACAGCCTTGATCCCCATAATCGTCTACAGGGTTTGCGGCGCTGAATTGCACTAATCCTTCTACGAGTATTTTTAGAAATTCAGCACGATTTAATTTGCGATTTGGTTTAAATTCGCTGTCTGAGTATCCCTGCACTATGTTTAGATTCGATAGAAACGAAATGTCCTTTTCATATTTGTGGGTGCTGTCTACATCGAGATATTGGACTGTGGCAAAGGCTGTTTGGGAAATCAGAAGTGAGAAAATGATAGAGACCAGTAGAAGTTTTTGCATTTTTGTGGAATTATGTTATAAATCGATTGTAGCATCTTTTTGGTTTAATACCAATGCTCTGTTCAAACCTGCAGGAGTCCATCAATGTGAAGATCTGATTTTTAGCTTAGGCGAGGCTGAGGCTAGCTCGTCCTTCTATATTGCAACGCCTCAAGTATATGGGGCGTTTCGATTTTTTCTTTTAGGTCCATGTCGGCGATTGTGCGGGAAATTTTTATGACTTTTAGGTAGCCTCGGTTTGAGAGATTTAGTTTTTCGGCGGCGCGATTTAAGATGTCTTTTGCGTCTTGCGTAAGGTTGCAGTATTTTTTTATATCTTCGATATCCATGTCGCCGTTTCTGGAAATTGAAGATTTCGAGAATCTTTCTTTTTGCATTTTTTCAGCGTTTTCCATGAAAAAGGGATGAGAAGATTTTTGAGGAATTTTTTGTTGCGATTCTTTTTCCAAGACTTCGTGTATGTTTGATTTTTCTACTTCCACAAAAATATCGAAGCGATCAAGAAGCGGACCGGAAAGCCGTTTTTGGTAGTTACTAATTTGCGTATCCGTACAGATACAACGGATCTTTTTGTCAGTTTTGAATCCGCAGGGACATGGATTCATCGTGGCCAAAAACATAAAATTTGACGGAAATTTTATAGCTAAATTTATGCGGGAAATGTTTATGAATTTGTCTTCAAGAGGCTGGCGGAGCGAGTCTAAGACTGTCGGATTGAATTCCGCAATTTCATCGAAAAATAAAATTCCGTTGTGCGCGAGTGAAATTTCTCCCGGACGAGGGATATTTCCGCCGCCTATTATCGATGACATCGTTGCGGTGTGATGAACTTCACGGAACGGTCTGGATTTTACGAGAGGAGAGTCTGCGTTTAATAATCCTGAGACCGAATAAATTTTTGTTGTTTCCAAAATTTCTTCTTTTGTCATCGAAGGAAGTAAATGCTTAAAAGCTCTGCAAAGTATCGTTTTTCCACAACCCGGAGATCCGTGAAGCAAAATGTTGTGCCTCCCGCAAGCACCTATAGCAAGCGCTCTTTTGGCTTTTTCGAGTCCTATTATTTTGTCTATAAAAGTGAAGTCACAAGTGTTTTGATCTGAGTCTTCGTTTATATTTTTATATGGCAAAATTTCTTTTTTGCCCGAAGCAAATTCCACGATGTCTTTCAAATCTTCGATTGGAATTATCTCTATTTCTTCGATAAAACTCGCTTCCGAGGCGTTGTCAGCAGGTAAAAATATTTTCTCAAAACCCTGCTCTTTTGCGAATTGCGTAATGAGTAATGCGCCGGCGATGCGATTGACTTTTCCGGTTAAAGATAGCTCTCCAACGATTATCGAATTTTCAAATTTTTCTTTTGGAACTTGTTTGCTTTCAATCAGCATGCTGAGAGCTATCGGCAAATCAAAAAGCGCACCTTGTTTGCGGACTTGTGCCGGTGCGAGATTTATTGTTTTTCTTGTTTTGGGAAATTCCATTCCCGAATTTTTGATTCCTAGACGCACGCGCTCTTTTGATTCTTGCACCGAAGTGTCGCCCAAGCCCACTATCGAAAATGACGGCATACCGTTTGATATGTCCGCTTCTACTTCTATTATTCGGCATAATAGACCCGTAAACGAGCATGAATATATTTTTTCTGCCATAGTTTTTTTGTTAGAAAACTATCGAACTATGACAGGTCGACATTAAATTTTCGTTAAATATTCTTAAAATATTTCTAAAATCCCTACCTGCCGATAGGCAAGCTACTGCAGGATGATTCTGAATTTTTTATCTTTTGTTTCGACGTAGACCACTCCCCCATTTGAACCAGCGATTATGTCTTGAGGATATTCTTTTATTTCAGTAAATGTACCTAAATTTTTGAAGGCACCTTGCCTTGGATTGTATAAATTTAACGTAAAATTTTGACTCATTACCATAATTTCATTACCGTAAATCCAATCCGTTTTTAGAGTGTTTTCTATCTTTGTTTGAGTCGGTGCGCTTATATTTTTTGCGCTTAAATCCATCAACCACCAATAATCCGAGTCTGCCGTTTTAAACTGAAAAAGATTTCCGTCCGGAGAAAATTTCCATTCCGTTATGCCGGCGTAATCAAAAGCAGGAAGCGGCGTTTTTGCCTTGATGGCGAGGTTCACTGTATATGCCTTCAGTTGTGATTCCGTGGCTGTTTTTGGATTTTCAATCACGATTGCACTGTATTTTGATCCGAAAATTTTTGAATCTTTAATCTCTTCCGTAAAATACGTCAGAGCTTTTTTCAAAGAATCCGATTTATCAAAGAGTTTGTAGTTTTTTGTTTCTTCATTAAACATGATGTCATATAATATCTCTTTTTCTTTTTCCGGAATAACGTCCGTTTCTTCGATGTATGGATTAACTTTGAATGCCAAGGTGTAAGGTGTCGTTTTCCATAATTTGAAATCCATTGGAATCAAGTCCTGCTGAAAATTTTCTTTTGAGATTATTACTTGGTAATTGCCTGTTTTCGCTTTCAGTTCGCATGGAGAGTCGACACAAAAAAACGTTTCTACTCCAAAAAGTTCCGCTTTAAATGGCGCTTCTCCGTAAAGAGTCACTTTTCCGAAATCCAAAAAATTCGCCCAAACAAAATACAAAATCGCACTACCTAAAATAATCAGGAAAAATGCCACTCTTCTGCGTGTTTTGCTTTTTTCTTCATTCGGTGTTTGGTACTGCTCGTCATTCATTCAGAATATTTTTAAAATGTTTTAGTCCGAGGAATTTCCTCTCTTTTGTTAATTTTACGGCAATTACATCTATTCTCCAACTTTTATGCCGGATTTCTCTTGCGAGATTTAAAAATTTTATCGCGGCTTTAAGTATTTTTATTTTTTTCTCATGCGTAACAGACTCCTCCGGTTCTCCAAAAAGGTTAGACGATCTGGTCTTTACTTCAACAAAAACTATTTCTTGCGTGATTATTTCAAATGCCACAATGTCTAACTCCCCTTCTCTGAAATAAACATTCTTTTGCAAGATTTTGTAATTGTTGGCAATAAGAAATTTTTCAGCTACATATTCTCCGATTCTTCCGAAAGACATCTTGTCCATCAGTATAAGGTTATTTGGTGTACAACTAGTCATACACCATGGACATTAAATTTTTATAAAATCTTTGTTGAAGAGTGAAGTTTTTTAGTGTAATACTTGTAGTCCTAAGTATGTAGGGCATGCGAGGGAATTCTATAATTAAAGTTTATGTCTGATCAAAGCGGTTTTGTTCCGCCTCATAGTTTGGAGGCAGAAAAATCCACAATTGGTTCTATCTTGATTGATAAGGATGCGATAACAAAGGTTTCCGATTTTATTAAAAGTGATGATTTTTATCATGACGCGCATCGGCTTATCTATCAGTCAATGGTCGATCTTTATGATAAAAGAACTCCTATCGATTTGGTGACTTTGACGAATATTTTGGAAGAAAAAAAATCCCTAAAAATAATTGGAGGAGCTTCTTATTTGGCACTTTTGGCAAACGAAGTTCCGACTGCCACTCATATTTTTCAGTATGCAACTATCGTCAAACAAAAGTCGATTTTGAGGAAATTAATTTTGGCGGGAGATGCGATAAAAGGGCTTGGATACATGGAAGAACAGGATACGGAAGAGCTTATCGAAAAGGCTGAGCGTTCACTTTTTTCAGTTTCTCAGACATACATGAGTGATCGTTTTGTGCATATTAAAGATGTTTTGAATAAAACTTATGAAAAGATTTCGGATTTACATGATCCTGAAGCAAAAGAAAAATATCGTGGTATTCCTACGGGATTTAAGGCTTTGGATAATCTTTTGTCAGGACTTCAACCTTCGGATCTTGTAATTCTTGCGGCCAGACCATCTATGGGAAAAACCGCTCTTGCTCTAAATATAGCCCAAAACGTCGCTAAAAAAGGAAAATGCGTCGGACTTATTTCTCTCGAAATGTCCAAGGAACAACTCGTTGAAAGAATGTTCTGTTCCCTTTTGGCCGTAGATTCGTGGAAAATGCGAACAGGAAAACTCAGTGATGATGATTTTGGAAGAATTGGATCAATCATGGACGAGCTTAATTCTATGAAAATTTTTATAGATGACTCTATCGGAAATTCTATTGCGGAGCTCAAGGCTAAGGCCAGAAGGCTGAAAATGGAGAATGGGTTGGATTTCCTTGTGATTGATTATTTGCAACTCATGAGCGCCAGTAGTGCCAGCTATAGTTCTCAATCGAATCGTGTGCAGGAAATTTCAGAAATCTCCAGATCTTTGAAAGCTTTGGCTCGTGATCTTTCTATTCCGATTTTGGCACTTTCACAGCTTTCTCGTGCGGTTGAAATGAGACCTAGTAAAGTTCCTCAGCTTAGTGATTTGAGAGAATCAGGAGCAATCGAGCAAGATGCGGATGTTGTTCTGATGATGTATCGTGAGGATTATTACGAGGAAGATACCGATCGAAAAGGTGTCACGGATTTGTTTATCAGAAAACATAGAAATGGGCCTATCGGTCACATAGAACTTGCATTCAAGAAGGAACAGATGAAATTTTTGGATATTGATACAAAGAGAAAATTTGATGATTATGCAAAAATGGAATAAATGTTTATAATGGTGTCATATGGCGATCGTAGAATCAAATGAATATAGGGACAGGCTCAAAAAACTTTCCGATCTGCAAAAGAGCGGAATAAGTTCTTATGTTGGCAGATATGAAAGGACTGCAACGACAAAAGAGGCTTTGGCGCTCGGAGAAAAGGGTGCTTTGAGAACTCATGAAGAGATTATGGCTAAGCCCTCTAAAAAGGCCCTGAAGCTTTGTGGAAGGCTTATTTCTTTCCGTGAACACGGGAAAATTTCTTTTGGAAATTTGCAGGATTTTGATGGAAAAATTCAGCTTTGTTTTATGGAGGATTTTCTTGGAAAAGATAAATTTGAATTTTTGAAAAAAACTGATGTTGCCGATTTTATCGGTGCGGAAGGTGAACTTTTTGTTACAAAGAGGGGCGAAACTACACTATTCGTTTCGGATTTTGTTTTGCTTTCAAAAGCATTACGACCGCTTCCTGAAAAATGGCACGGGCTTCAAGACCAAGAGCAAAAATACAGACAAAGATATTTGGATACTGTTATGGACAGAACTGTTCTTGATCGATTTGTTTTCAGAAGTGGGCTTATTAAAGCGCTTCGCGAGTTTTATTGGACACAAGGATTTACTGAAATTGAAACGCCTGTTTTGGAAAATATTTCTTCCGGTGCGAGTGCGAGACCTTTTATCACTTATCACAATGCGCTTGATATAGATGTTTATTTGAGAATTGCGGCCGGTGAACTTTGGCAGAAAATGGCTATCGTCGGAGGTTTTGAAAAAACTTTTGAAGTTGCGAGGTGTTTTAGAAATGAAGGAATGGATCCAAGTCATTTGCAGGAATTCACTATGGTTGAGCATTATGCGGCTTATTGGAATTTTGAAGATAATATGGAATTTACGGAAAAAATGTTTGAGTCTCTTCTTCAAAAAACTGTCGGGACTTTGAAAATAAATGTCAAAGATAGAAATGGCGAAGACGTAGAAGTTGATTTCAAAGGGCCTTGGCCAAGAAAAAAGTTTACAGAAATGATTGAACAAGACTCCGGAATCGATGTTTTGGATTTTGTTGATGATGAGAAGGGTCTTCTAAAAGCCATCAAGGCTAAGAAGATTGTGATTGAAAAAGCTGAAAGTTTGGGATATGGAAATTTGGTTGATGCTCTTTATAAAAAAGTTTCTAGACCAAAACTTGTACAGCCAACTTTCGTAACTCATCATCCCCTACTGACAAAACCTTTGGCGAGAAAAAATGATGAAAATCCAACTATTTGCGATACTTTCCAACTTTTGGTAAATGGATGGGAGGTTGTGAATGCATATAGTGAGCTCGTTGATCCCATAGATCAAAGAGCTAGATTTGAGGCTCAAGCAAAGGCAAAAGCCGGTGGAGACGAAGAAGCGATGATGATGAATGAAGAATATTTGACTGCGATGGAACACGGCATGCCTTGCATGTCCGGCTGGGGAATGGGAATAGATAGACTTGTCACACTTCTTACAGGACAGGAAAATTTGAAGGATAGTGTGTTGTTTCCACTGATGAGACCGGAGGGAAGATAGTTTTTTTCAAAAGCTATTCGTTTGACACATGGGGCTAAATTGTGTACACTTTAAGTGCTACTTTTTTAAAAAAATAAAATTATGACTACGAAGATGATTGGTATTAAAAGTTTTAGGGAAAATATTGCTAAAACATGGAAGGAAGCCGTTAAGAAAAATATAAGATATATTGTGATGAATCACTCTACTCCGATTTTTGAGGTAACCCCTATCAACGGTGGTGAGTTTATTCTTGAGAATCTGGCGAAAGATATAGAGATTGCCCGAAAACAAGTAAAAGATGGCAATGTTTATAGCCAAGAAGAAGTTTATAAAAGACTTGGTTTATGAATTATAGGGTTGAGTATACCGGTCGTGCATTTGATGAGATAAAAAAACTTGGCAAAAAGACTGCCAAGCGTGTTTTGGATAAAATAAAATTTTTCAGTCAGCAAAAAGATCCTTTGTCTTTCGCTAAAAAACTCGAAAATCCTCGTTTTGGAACGTATAGATTTCGCATCGGGGACTATAGGGCAATTTTCGATATAGATCGTAACGGAAATATTACAATCCTTCTAATCCTTTCTGTGAAACATCGAAAAGATGTGTACAAGTTTTAGATGTCCATTTTTTTTATAGCTTGCATTGTTTTTTCCATATCAAGTCCTTTTTCGCAATAAATCCCAAAACTTTTTTCGTCCTCATAGTAAACCGTTTCGTCCTTGGCTGTTTGTTTTATTAATAGCTGTATTTCCATGTTTTTATTGTATCAGATTTCGCTAAAAATCGTCAAAAATTAAGTTTTCTCAAAGATTACCCAATCAAAATATTTTTGATATTTACGAGTTACTATTCACCGTTGATGAAAGTTTATTACAAAGAAAATAAAAGATAAAGACCTCATCCGAAATTCGGATGAGGTAGAAATCAAAGAAGAATTAAAGTCCAAATACTAAGCCTTCCAAGAAACCCTTAGCGCGGCACGGAAGGAACTATCGGCATAGCAAAAGTACGCAGCGTGCCTGGTGGTACCATCGTTGAAACCATCGAACGCATCGCCGGTTTTTCTTGTAGCGGCATCTGTTTTAAGCCATGCCCATCCATTTACTGCTATTTCTCTACGTAATTGTTCATGAAATTTCGGATCAGCCAAATCTGCACCTATTGATTTTATTATGTCGACCGCATTACCATGAGGGTTATATCCGTATTGTTTAGCTAATTCTTGCCCTTCAAGATCATAGGCAATATTTCTGTGGTCTGGAGAAACTTTCTTATAATCTCTCCATGCAGATACAAAAATAAATTCACCATTTTCTTCACCGAAAACATTCATGTTATGACCTTTTTCATCCAATGTCTGTAGTTTTCTTAATTGTTCCGGAGTAAGTTCAGGTTTTGAGGCCTCGACCGGCTGTTCTTGTTCTGGAACATGTTTATTTCCATCGCCATTGGCAATGGCCAAAATACCTTCGACTTTTCCTTTTAGTTCAGCATTTTCAAGATCCTCTGCCCTTACATCAGTTGGATCTACAGCTGTTTTTCCATCGTCCACGGTTCTATTTGCGATTTTCAATGCAGTAACTCCGGCTGGAGCTTGCGCAGTTCTTCTTTCCACTCCATCCCAAGGTGCTCTTGTTTCAGGTAATATATAATTTATTATTATAAACTAGGGTGTTATTTTAATGCCTTTCTTCCGGTTTTGTCAAGTGGGAAGTTTTTGGTTTGAGGTTTAGTGCTTTATGAAGGGATGATTTTTTTGTAGAATTCGGATAGTAGTTTATACTTGTTTTATATGAATAAAGAAAAAGAATTAAAAAAATTGAAGATTGTAACTCAAAGGATTGTCGAGAATTATGATCCTGAGAAAATTATCCTATTTGGCTCTTATGCTTGGGGAAAGCCAAATAAGGATAGTGATTTTGATATTTTTGTGGTTAAAAAAACTAAAAATTCTTATGCAACTGCGAGAGAAATTGACGGGGATATATTTCCAAGGTCTTTTTCTATGGATATAGTTGTTTATGATCCAAAAAAGGTTGATGAATGCTTAAAATCAGGTGATTTTTTCATAAAAGATATTATTACTAAAGGAAAAGTGCTTTATGCCAAAAATTGATTATAGTGAGTGGATAAGAAGAGGAAACCAAGACGAATTGTCTATGGATGGTTTGATTGACGGTAACATCGGACATCCGAATACCTCCTGTTTTTTATCCCAGCAAATGATTGAAAAATACATGAAAGGACTTTTGTTGTTTTATAAACAACCATTTTTGAAAGTTCATGATCTTTTACAGTTGGCAACTTTACTTATGCAGTTTGTTCCTGATATAAAAAAATTACATAAAGATTTGGTTTTGTTGAATGGTTTTTATATCGGAGCTCGTTATCCCGGAGATTTTCCCGACTTTGACTGGAAAATGGCAAAAAGTGCGCGTGATAGCGCAAAAAAGATCAAGAATTTTGTTTTATCAAAGATAAATGAATAAGATTGCAGTTTTAGATTTTGGAGGACAATATTCGCATTTGATTGCGAATAGGATTCGCAGACTTGGGGTTTATAGCGAGATTTTGGATCCGGAAACTCCTTATGAAAAACTTTTGGAATATAAAGGGATTGTTCTTTCAGGTGGACCTTCAAGTGTGAATGATCCAAATAGCGCGAAATGTGATAAAAGGATTTTTGATATTGGTGTTCCTATACTTGGCATTTGTTTTGGACATCAGATTACTGCTCATTTATTGGGTGGTACTGTTGAACATGGATTTGTACGCGAATATGGTCATGCCAATGTGAAATTTTCTGAGAAGAAAGGCGTTTTTTTAGGTATTGAAGATTATGAGGATGTTTGGATGAGTCATTTTGATCAGGTTACGAAATTGCCTGAAGGATTTGTAGCTGTCGCTTCTACTGATGACTGCCCTATCACGGCGATGGCGAATTATGAAAAGAATATTTACTCAATGCAGTTTCATCCTGAGGTTACACATACTCCTTGTGGAAATATTATTTTGGAAAATTTTGTAAATCTGACCGGAGAAACAAGAGATTGGGATATAAATACTTACGTTGATCAAATTATTGGTGAAATCAAAACTAAAGTTGGCGATAAAAAAGTGTTCCTGATGATAAGCGGTGGTGTGGACAGTACGGTCGCGTTTGCGCTCATCTGTAAGGCAATAGGAGCAGAGCGGGTATACGGACTTTTTGTTGATACAGGGTTCATGAGATTGAATGAAAAGGAAGAAGTTTCTGCTGCTTTGAAAGAGCTTGGTGTCACAAATTTGCATGTTTACGATGCTGGAAAAGAATATATCGATGCTTTGAAAGATATTTACGAACCTGAGGCAAAACGAAAAATTATTGGAGATTTATTTTTGAGTATTCAGGAAAAAGTTTCAAATGAACTTGGACTTGATCCAAATGAGTGGCTTTTGGGACAAGGAACAATTTATCCTGACACTATCGAAACCGGTGGAACAAAACATGCCGATAAAATAAAAACTCACCACAATAGAGTAGAGAAAATTCAAAAACTTATCGAAGAAGGAAAAGTCATCGAACCTATCGCTCAGCTTTATAAAGATGAGGTAAGAATGGTTGGTGAAAAACTTGGAATCAAGAAAGAACTTGTTTGGAGACATCCTTTCCCTGGTCCCGGACTTGCTGTTCGTATACTTTGTGCGGAAGAAGCCGACTACTCAGAAGAATTGAAAAATGCCGAAGTGAAAATCAATGAGTTTTTGGCTAACAAAGGCTTTAAAGGATATATTCTTCCTATGAAAAGTGTCGGAGTTCAGGGAGATGAGAGGACTTATCGGCACCCACTTTTGCTGACAGGTAAGCCGTCTGATTGGGAGAGCCTATCCATATTGACTACTCAACTGACTAATCAATTCACTGACATTAATCGCGTGCTATTGTGCTTACAGCCTAGTGAAATCACTTCTACGGCTATTCATAAAAAATACTTAACTTCTGACAGAATTTTGACTACCCAGCGTGCTGATAAGATCGTCATGGACTATATTGCAGAAGCCAAAATCTTGAATGACATCTGGCAGTTCCCGACTGTACTTATTCCCCTATCTTTGGATAGCCGACCCGAGGAATGCATAGTCCTTAGGCCGGTAAACAGCCAAGAGGCTATGACTGCAAACTTCTACAGAATGGATTTTGAACTTCTTGCCGAACTTACTTCAAGGCTTGCAAAGGTTGATGGAGTTTATGGAATCTTCTATGATATTACGAACAAACCACCCGCGACTATCGAGTGGGAGTAAGTGTTATTTTTGTATTAATTGATAAACTTTCAGCATCAACTTAAAATAGTTTTTTATTTTCGGATACAATTCTCTTATAAATTTTTCACCGTAAGCGTGCGTGGTTTCATTGCGATCATCGACCATTGTGAGTAATTCCTCTACCTCTTCCGAAGATAAACTGTATTTGCTCAAGGTTTTGAAGCAATCTTTTGGAGAAATGGTCAGATCTCCTTTTTCTTCCCTCAAAAAAACTTTTGATGTTTTCCAGCATAACTCAAAAGAATATTCGAATCTTTTGATAGTCGCGTCACGAACAAGAATATTTTCCTGATCAAACATATCGATAGCTTCCTTGAGCGTATCCAGAGCTTTTTTAAATTCCCCCAATTTTAGATTTAGGGTTTTATCCATGTTATTTGGTTACTTAAAACATTTTGTTTAAATGGCTCATCCACATTGTTAAAGTTTATTATGTCCACCAAAAATGGAAAGGTTGATTCCTCGAAATATTCCTTTAATTTTCTGACGTCCATTTCTTTAACTTCCCCCATTATTCCCACATCTATATCTCCAAATTTATTTTCTCTTATGCTTGAACCAAACAAAAATATTTTGACATTTTTTTTATTACTAAAAAAATCCAATAGATTCTTTTTCAGTTGGTTATAATATTTTTCCTGTGTTTGGATCATAGAGTTTTGTTATTTTCCATGTGTACGATATTACTTTTTGTCTTCGTCTGTCAAATCTGCCCTAAGAAGACCCAAGTATTTCCTGCACTCTTTTTCGGCGCGGATTTAAACAATTAGTCAAAGTGTTATTTTCTCCGGCATCTTTATTTTCATGCCAAGGTATTTTTCCGTGAAGTCTTTGAAGTGAGTTGGATCATCTGTTGTGAGGAATGCTCTTGAGCCTTTTTTTGATAACTTCCCCTCTATTTCGGGGTGCCTTTCGAGGTATGTTTTTAGGCTTTCTGCCGTCACTTCTCCGGATTCGATTATACGGATTTTTTTACCTAAAATTCTTTTAAAATTTTTGATCATTAGCGGGTAGTGTGTACACCCGAGAATGAGCGTATCGACGTTATTGTTTTTTATGTCTCGAAGATATTTTTTTAAGATTGAATTAGCTTCCGGTTTGTTTTGCCAACCTTCTTCAATTAGCGGCACAAGTAGCGGGCAGGCTTTGCCGTAAACTTTTATATCTTTATTTAGTTTATCGATCTCGGCTTCGTATACTTTTGAGTTTATCGTGGCTTTCGTTCCCACCACTCCAATTCTTTTGTCCTTTGTTACCTCTATCGCCTTCTCTGCGGCCGGAATCAGAACGCCCAAGATTTTTCGATCTTGCTCATCTTTTCCTTTCAAATATTTTTCCTGAACATATCGAAGAGATGTGCTTGAAGCCGTATTGCATGCAAAAATGATGAGTTTTGCGCCTTTGCTAAACAAATAATCCACTGCTTGTTCTGAGAACATTTTGATGTTTTCCGTGCTGTGATTTCCGTACGGAGCTCTGCCACTATCCCCCAAGTACAAGTAGTCGTACTCAGGCAAAAGTTTGAGTATTGGTTTTAGGACTGTGAGTCCGCCGTATCCTGAATCAAATAGTGCAATCATTGCGCAAAATATACCAAAAATTGCTTTGCAGAGCCAGTTATAATATTATGTGGCCAATGTTTAATGATAAAAATAAAATTTTTGCTGTTTCGTTTGTGTTGATAGGCCTTGCTTTAGGGCTTCTTCTTACGTGGCAATTTAAAACTGAAGTTCCAAAGGGCAGTACTTTCCCCGTGGATGAAATTGATACGAGGAAGGATTTATTGAAAAATTTTCTTGATGAACAGGCCTATGCTCAGAGCAAAATCGTGTTTTTGCGTAACGAAATAGAAAAATCACAGAGCCTAATAGAATCAAAGACCAAGGATGTAAATATAGAGACTCTTGATAAGCTAAAGAGAAAAATTGGCCTTAGTGTTGCGGAAGGAGAAGGCGTCGAGATTGTAATAGATGACGGTCCAACTGCTTCCAGAGAAGGTGCGGAAATTTCCGATACATTGCTTGTGCAAGCTTCCGATCTTCGTGATCTTGTGAATATGCTGAATTCCGCAAAGTCTGACGCTATTTCTGTGAACAATCAAAGAATTATAGCGGAATCTTCTATCTCTTCGATTGGGACAAGCATTCTTATCAACAACACTTATATTTCTCCACCTTTTACAATAAAGGCTGTGGGAGACAGTGGCAGTATCATGCAAAGAATTATGAATGAAGCTTTGTTTCCTTTGATATACAAAAGATCGAAGAAAGGCGAGATTCGCTTTAAGGCTGAGCCAAAGGCTTTTTTGTCTATTCCTATCTACAATGGAGATCTTAAAACAAACAACCTAAATATCGTAAATAAATAATGAATAAAAGAAAAATTTACATATTGATAATCGCTATATTGCTTGGCAGTTTTATAGTAATCGAGGGGAGATCTTTTGATATTGTAAATAATATTATTTTGAGGGATTCGAAAAGCGATGTGTTTAAGGAAATCAAGGTTTTAAAGGAGGGAAATCAAAATCTTATGGATGAGATTAAAGATTTGGAAGCTACTCTTTCGAGCCTTTCCGACAAGGATTTGGCCGTAAAAACCATACAAAATGAGATCGAAAAATACAATAAACTTTCCGGAGAATATGCTGTTTACGGGTCTGGCGTTTCGATTTCGGTAAGCGGAAAAATCACTGCACCATGGATGGTAGATTTAATAAATGAACTTTTTCATGCCGGAGCTCAAGCTGTAAGCATAAATAGCATACGGATAACGAATGAATCTTCCGGATTCGATACTCTTCCGAAGGGACAGATTTACATAGATGGCACCATTTTGAGTCCTCCTTACGTTTTTAATGCGATAGGAGAAGCTATCACCCTGAATAATGCTCTAAGCGCAATAGGTGGTATTTTTGATAGAATAAGGGCAACATTTGGAGGCGTTTCCATAGTGCTAGAACAAAAGGATGTGATGGAAATAAACTAAAAGCTTATTTGTAGTACAAAAGAAGCCAAAGTGGCTGAA
>PFOM01000004.1 GCA_002792535.1 Candidatus Peregrinibacteria bacterium CG_4_10_14_0_2_um_filter_38_24
ATGATCTGTACCCTAAAAAGTAGACACGGGTATAGTTTTCTTTTGTTAGAATGAGTTAGTAATCAATTAACAAAAGAATATGAGAACAATATTTTCAAGCGAGCAAATCGCTAAGTTAGAACAAAACCCATGTGTTTTTAGATGTAGTCAAAGATTTATACATTACACCTATGAATTCAAAAAACGAGCTTTGGATTTGTATTTCCAGGGAATCAATCCGGACGAGATTTGGAAACAAGCCGGTTTTGATATTGGCATGTGGAAAAAAGGCTATTGCAGGTATACGCTCAAAGACTGGAGGAGAATGGTCAAAAAAGGAGGTCTGGAAAGCTTGACCAAACCACCAGGAGTTCAGGCAGATGGCGGATACAAAAGAGCCAGATCACCCGAAACTGATAGAGTTAGGCGGCTTGAGCTTCAGGTTAAATATCTTGAAAAAGAAAATGGTTTTTTAGCCAAACTCCGGGCCAAAAGAGCGGAGTCAAACTCAGGTCGCGGGACAAATACAGGCTTATCAGAGAGTTAAAAGATGATGTCAATATCCTTTGTGGACTGGCGGGTGCTTCCAGAGCCGGATACTACAAATGGCTGAAGTTTGCAGACAAACCGGACAAAGATCATTCTGATTACCTCGCAGTCAAGAAAGTTTTTGATAGAGGAAAAGGCAAATACGGCTGGAGAAACATTAAAATGAGGCTGCCGGATATGAATCACAAGAAGATACAGAGGATAATGAGAAAATATGAATTGATCACCATGGTGAGAAAAAAGAATCCATACAAACAGATGATGAAGAAGAGCTTGGAGCACAGGATATTCCCCAACAAGCTACAAAGAGAATTCCATCAGATTTTGCCGCACAAGGTTTTCTGCACTGACATCACATACATTCCGTTTCTGAGCCGCTTTGCCTATCTTTCCGTTATCAAAGATATTGCGAGTGGTGAAGTTGTGGCATGGAATCTCTCCCTATCTTTGGGGGTCGCTTTGGTTACAGAGACTGTGAAAAACATACAGTTGGATTCGTATGAAAACGTCATGATTCACCCTGACCAAGGATTTCATTACACCAATCCAGCTTATATTGAGATCATCAAGAAATTGAAGATGACCCAATCAATGTTCCGTAAGGCGAACTGTATAGATAATGCACCCATTGAATCCTTCTTCGGCCACATGAAAGACGAGCTTGATTACAAGTCCTGCCAATCTTTCAAACAATTGAGCTTGGCAATCGACGAATATATGAGATACTACAATCATGAAAGAAAACAGTGGATCAGAAACAAGATGACACCTGTTGTATACAGAGATCATCTTCTGGCCAAGGCCGAGGGTTAGGGGGTTCTAAAGTGTCTACTGAAAGGGGTACGGATCAGATATAATTAAAGTTTGGGCTGGACGAACTAATGCTAAAAGATTTAGAGATAGTGCGTATAAATGTAAGAGATGGGTTGCTGTAGAAAAAGATAGAATTATTGGATTTGTGGAGCATGGTGATGATGATGAATTGTGGGGTTTGTATGTGCATAAAAATTATGTTGGTAAGGGAATTGGAAGTCGTTTGCTTAACATCGCTGAAAAATCTCTTAAATCTCAAGGAGTTAAGGTTATTAAAATAAAATCAACCCTTACGGCTAGGAGGTTTTACGAGAAACATGGCTATAAAGTGGTAAAAAAAGTTTTGCATCCGGTTGAGGATAAAAAGCTTAGGATTTATATAATGGCAAAGTTTACAAAGGGGATTGGACCCGAGTAGTCAGCTAATGCCTTGGTAAGAATTTCTTTAAAGGAGTATATTAGGTATGTTAATTTGTTAATTTTATATATATGAATAAATTTGCAGGATTTCTTGGAGGAGAAGCGGCTGGATTTTTCCGTTTCTTTTTTCCGATGATGATTCTTTTAGTTGTATGGAGTTTATTGTGGAAGGGATTGGCGCTTTGGCATGCTGGAAGAAAAGGACAACCATGGTGGTTTGTGATTTTGTTGGTAGTAAATACTATGGGTATTCTTGAAATTATTTATCTTTTTGCTGTGCTTAAGATGAAGTTTTCAAAATTGTTTAAAAAATAATTTGTTAATTTATTTACCTATTTTCATATGAAAAAAATAAATGAAGTATTAGATCTTTCAGCTAAAACTGCTGTTGTGACTGGTGGATCAAGAGGCATTGGTTTCGGGATTGCTTCTAGGCTTGCTGAGGCTGGGGCAAACGTTGTGATTGCGTCGATAAATGAAGAGGAAGTCATAAAAGCTGTGAAGACTATTACTGATAATGGATGGAGTGCAAAAGGATTGGTCGCAGATGTTTCAAAGGAAGAAGATGTTTTGAATATGCGAAAATTTGCTGTTGAAAATTTTGGTGGTGTTGATATTTTGGTTAACAATGCGGGAATATTTCCTTCTATTCCGATTGCTAATATGACGATTGATGATTTTAAAAAAGTTATTTCTGTGAACTTGGAAGGTGTTTTTCTTTGTACAAAATATTTCAGTGAAGAAATGATCAAGAAGGGGAATGGAGGAAAAATTATTAATGTGACTTCTATTGATGCGCTTCATCCATCGTCTATCGGATTAGCTCATTATGATGCGTCAAAACATGGTGTTTGGGGGTTCACAAAAAATAGTGCACTTGAATTAGCGCCTCATAAAATTTGGGTTAATGCCGTCGCTCCCGGTGGAATCGCGACTCCTGGAGTTGCAGAGATGCAAGGAGGTGGTGCTGATACAACCGTCGATATGTCGAAATTTTTGGAAGTTTTCTTGAATAAAATTCCGATGCATCGGATGGGGGAACCGGATGATATTGCGAAAGTTGCTCTTTTCCTTGCGTCAGATATGTCGTCTTATATGACCGGTTCACAAATCGTTGTTGATGGAGGATTTTTGTTGAGTTGATAAAATCGTACTTATGGGTTTAACATTGGGGCGGTCTTTTCTGATTTCAAAGGAAATTATTGTTGATGAGAATATTCGATAAATCAGAGGAAAGAACATTGCTGGATTGAAATAACTTTTTGATGTAGAATGGGTTTAAATTAAAAATTAATAGATAGATGAAAATCGTTGTTATTATAATATTAACTCTGTTTAACGGGTTTTTTTCGTTGGCTGAGATTGCGATTTTGTCTGTGAAGAGGCACAGGATGGAGCAAATGGCGGTGAAGGGAAATAAAAGGGCGCAGATGGTTTTGGAGTTATTGAAATATCCTGAAAGTTTTTTGTCTTCTGTTCAGGTGGGAATAACTTTGGTTGGAATAATCGCTGGTGCTTATGGTGGAGCGACTTTGACTCATGATCTTGTTCCTTATGTCGAAAAGATTGAGCTTTTTGCTCCGTATGCGTATGGTGTATCTTTTGCGATAATTGTCACATTGATAACATATTTTTCGATTGTTTTTGGGGAATTGATTCCCAAGACTATTGCGTTGAATTATTCGGAACAAATTGCGCTTTTGATGGCACCGTTTGTGAAATCTTTTTCAAGTTTGAGTTATCCTTTCGTGAAAGTTCTTTCATTCTCAACTACATTGATTTTAAAAGTTCTAAGCATTAGAAATAAAAAATTGGATGATCTTACGGAGGAGGAGCTTAAATATTTGCTTAAGACTGCGGGGAAACAAGGTGTCTTGGAAAAAGATGAAACGCAGATGCATCAAAATATATTTTTCTTTTCGGATCAAAAAGCAAAAAATTTGCAAACAAATGCGAGTGATATTGAGTGGATTGATGTGAATGAAAAGATTGAAAATATTGAGAAAAAAATTAAGGATAGTCCTTATTCCAAATTCCCGGTATGTGATGGGGATTTGGATAAAATAAAAGGAATAATCACCTCCGAAGATTTTTTTGAAAGGAGAAATCAGAAGAGGTTTTCTCTAAAAAGAATTTTGAGTGAGCCGATTTTTGTGCCTGAAAATATGAATGCTTTTGATATTTTGAAGTTGTTTAAAAAACACAAACAATATATTGGGATTGTTATGGATGAATTTGGGGAGGTGGAGGGGATTATTACTCTTCATGATTTGACTGAGGCTATTGTAGGAGAGCTTCCCGAGGTTCAAAATGAGATTGATCCGGATATTGTTATGAGGGATGATTATTCGTTTTTTGTGGATGGAGGAATACAAATTCATCATCTTAATAAATCTCTTGGGGCTCAAGTTATTAATGAAAAGTCTCGTGATTATTTAACTTTGGCTGGATTTATTTTGCATCATTTAAAAAGAGTTCCGAAAGAGGGTGAGAAGTTTGTTAACAATGGATTTGAGCTGGAAATTATTGATTTGGATGGAAGGAGGATTGATAAAGTCTTGGTGAAAAAGATTTGAATGGAAGGAGGATTGATAAAGTCTTGGTGAAAAAGATTTGAAGGATGTATAATTGCGGTGGTAAAAAATAAAAATTTAGAAATGACCAAATTTGAAAAACCAAAAGTGGTTGAAGTGGATAAAAAGCTAGGTCCTTCTAAGGTAAAAGGGTCTGAAGAGGAGAAATTTGATATTGAGCAGGGGGTAAGGGGAGTGTTAAAAGGGCTTGAGGCTGGGCTTGGGAATAAGTTGATTACCGGTTTGGATACTGAGGAATATAACCGAGTTTTTTTTGGTGATTTGGTGGATTTTCAAGCGGATCCAAAGCGTTTTGCGAAAATGTCTTCGCGTTTTGTTGAGCATCTTGCTCGGGCTATGAAAGAGGCAAAAGAAGTGAAATCTCCTGTCAGTTATGAAGCTGAGTTTGTTAACATGGAGTTGAAGAATAGTGCAGGTCTTTTTGCTAGAATTACTCTTAAAAAGTTTTCTTCTGATGATGAAGAGTTTAAGGCTTTTGAAGAAGAAATTCAGAAAATATCCGTAGGTTATATTTTATTGAGTTCAAAGGCTCAGCTTGATATTGCAATTAAATTAAAGGAGAAATGGAACTTTAGTGGTGATGCGGAGCTTTTGCGAAAAATGATAATTATTAATATAAAAAGGTCCGGTGATCTTAAGTATATGCAAATGGCGGTGAAAGATCCGAAATTTATGGCGGAATATCAGAAACTTATTGAAAGTGGTGTGGATCCCGAAGAGGCTTTTGAAAAAGCTATGAAAAAAAGTTCGCTAAAATTACAGAAAAGTTTCAAAAAATATTCTAAACAATGGCAAAATTCTAGTGTTTCTGATGTTTTTTCTGAGAATACGGGAACAGTCGCCGGGGTAAAAGTTGAAGTGCCCTCCGGTGATGAGGTGAAGGCGGCTGTTGTGGCATATCAGCAAGAAGGTGTCCATATAGATATTCCATCTGGTGGTAATGTTGGCGTTGTGCATATCGGAAATGAAATTGAGAGAGATGCCGCAATATATTATGTTGATGGTTCTCCGAAACTTTTTGTTTATGATCGTAATGCTGATGAAGGAATTCGTGGGCCAATTGATTCGTCAAAAGCGAAGGAAGCGTTTTTTGAGATGAGTATTGATGATTATTTTAGTAAAAAATTTCGTGAATTTGCTACTTTTGATTCTGAAAAAGATCCGACAAAAGTGGCGGATAATAAATTGTTGAAGGTCGCTCATGCGTTTTTCCCCGATTCAGCATTGAATAAAATTGCGCTTGATGTTGGGACTAAACAGCTTTTGGATAATTTTGCTTATCTTTGTGTTACTGTTGACGAGAAGTATTTGTCGATGAGTAAAAAAATTGATTTTTTTGATCGTATCTCGAATGATCCATTGGCTTCGTATGCCGCTAAAAAGATTTTGTCGGAAAGGGATTTTGTAAAAGAACGAGGGAATTTGAGTGTTTTTGAGGGAGAATTGAAAGTAAAGAGGCCTCAGTTCTTTGAGGAGTGATGGTTTTATGATCAATGAGCCTTGTCATTATCATAAGTCTGGATGGAGAATGTTACATCATGTGTCTTTTTGCCGATTTATGGGCTGTAAGAATTTTAAGAGAATGCTTGAAAAATATAATGAAGATAAAAAATGTTAGATATTTATAAGTTTCTTGAAGATAATAAAATTGCATATCAGAGGTTTGATCATTCGGCTGTTTTTACTTGTGAGGAAGCTGATTTATTGGATATTGAAATTCCTGGAGTTAGTACGAAAAATCTTTTTTTGCGGGATAAAAATGGTAAGCGTCATTTTCTTGTTACGGTGGATAAAGATAAACAAGTGGATTTTGGAAAATTGAAAGAAATCCTTGAGGTCTCGAAGTTGAGTTTTGGTTCGCCTGAGCGTTTACAGAAGTATCTTGGTTTAACTCCCGGATCTGTTACTTTACTTGGAGTTATCAATGATTCTGATGGGGTTGTTGAAGTAATTATTGATGAAGAAATTTGGGGGCAAACTTTGCAATGTCATCCTTTGATAAATACTGCTTCACTTGCTATTGAGCATGAAGAAATAAAGAGGTTTTTGGATGCGGCACGACATTCTCCGAGGATTATTTCTATTTCTGCTAAAATTGTTTAATCTTCTTTTTCCTGTAAATAAAATGGTAAGAGCCATGGTGGTTTTAATTCGGGGATTTTTTTGATGAGATATAAATCATTTAAATTTATTTTTCCGTGATATAAATCTCGTAAATCTCCACCTTTTTCTATGAAAGCTAGAATCATTTTATTTCCTTTGAAGTAGACAAGTTCGCGAGTGAATCCTCCTGGTTTTGAGGTGTCTATAAGTCCACGTTTTGTTTTTAGTGCGACACGTTGAGCTCTGGCTCTGTTAAAACCAAGGCTTATTAATGCGTTGACGGTTTCGACGAAACTTCCTTTCAGGGCTTTATCAACGCCTATTGTTGATGAGGCTGGCCAATAAGTTTTTGGGATTGGATGTGACTGAACATTGTTTTGGTTGTATATGGCGAGGCCTTCTTCTGTAAATAAATAATCGGCTAAACCTCTTTGGAAAATTTTATAAGGTTGAGTTTTTCCGTTTACAGAGGTCAAAACGTGAGTTTCAATTTCATGAGCTATTGTGCCCTTGAGTCTTTGGGATGAAAAAGTTGCATCTTCGCGAATTGATATGTTTTTTTCTTTTCCTGCAATTACGTCGGAGATTAATTCTTTTTGAATAGAAACACTCCATTGTTTTAGGCCATATTTAGCGAGGATTTCTTCAAATTTGGCTTTTGCCTGAAGTGCATTTATCATAGGGCCTTCTTCCGGAAAAGTAGTCGGCATTGTTTTTACAAATGCTTCGGCTTCTTCTACCAATAGTGGATCAGGGGCTCCATAAAGTTCTATGGATTTTTCAACAAATTGATCTGTTCCTCTGGCTTGTAATAAATTTATTTTGCGTATGATTTCGTCGGCTTTCTTTTTCCAAAGTATTCCGATAATTGAATCGGGGAATGCCATGTTTTGGATTGTAGTGATGAATTCTTCTGCATTAAAATTTAATGGTTTGTAAATAAATTGAGGATTGTAATTCGTGTCGGCAAGAATTTGTTTTTCCTCCTCTTCTAAATTTATTGGCTTCAAATAATGTAATAAATGTATTTGTTTGTCGATATCCATCAGGCTTGATTCAAGTGCAAGGCTTTTGGTGTTTTTGGATGGTTTTTCGGTGAAGATAGAAGGCCATGAAATTTTTGGAATTTTGACGGCATTGCGGAGTATGGTTTTTTTATTCGGATCAATTAATATGTCTTTTAAATCACGCATGCCAAGTTGGACGGGAGTGTCTTCTCCCAAGTCTCCGATATCGACGACTGTGACAATTCTTTGGGTTTTGATGTTAAGTTTGCATTTTGTGTCGGGTTCTATCCCTAATAATCGCGCTAAATGTTGATCTACCATTGTTTTTTCTTTCGAGAAGTCTACACGTGCATTTACCTTTTGTTTCCCTTTTTCTCCAATGATTTCAATAGTGTCGTTTACTCCGATAATTGGTTTTTCTTTTTGTTCGGTAGGTCTTTCGGCGCGTTGTCCGAAAAGATCGAGGGCGATTCGTACGCCTTTTTCTGGCGTTTGGACTTTGATTCCTTCAATACGTTCGAGTCGGCGATGTAGAGGGGCCATGTTTGCGATTTGTACTGAAAGTCCGGCGCGTGCGTTGATTTCGAGAAGGACTGGCCCTGATGTTTTATCTAAACTTATGTCTATTGCGGCAAAACCAAGATTACTTATTTGTTGAACGCGAGAGGCGATTAATAGGATTTTTTCCCAATGAGGAATTTTTAAACCTGTGATGTCTCCGTATCCCGGAACTTCCGAAATTCTTTTGCCGTATTGTGTTGTGTATGTAATTTCTCCTTTGGAAATGTCGATTCCTGCGGCAATTCCTCCTAAATGCACGTTGGCTTTTCCGTCGGATTTTTCTGTTGGTAGTCGCAACATTGCCATTACCGGGATGAGGTTGTGAACGATTACACGGATGTCTGGAAGACCTTTGTAGGCGATTGAAGCAAATGGTTCCGGTGCTATAAGTATTTGCTCGAAGAGTGCAATGTCTGAAATTTCATTCATGGAATAACGGCTGTCCAGTATGTCTTCAATATGATCTTTTAAAGTTTCTTGGGAAATACTTTCGTCGTTTGATTTGATGAATTTTTTCCCTTTTCTATCTTTTATAATTATTATTCCTTCTCCGCCGTATCCGGAATCTGGTTTCACTACAAATGATTGAGGAAGTGCGTTCCAATTAAAATTTTTTAATTCTTTTTTTTCGGAAATAGATGCATATAATTTTGCTGTTGGAATGCCGCGGGCCGCGAGAAAGTGTTTTGTTTTTAGCTTACTGTCTGCCATCAATACGGCCTTTTTTTGATTGTAGGCTTTTATGTAAAGTAGATTTCTAGCGTTGATGCCGAGAAGGCCTGGATTGTGAAAAAACCACATGATGTAAGAGTTAGTTTATTATTCTTCTTCAGCATGTTTCATGACTTCTCGGAAACGGAATATTTCTGTTAGTCTTAGGCCAGTCCAACGGCTGAGGAGGACATTGATGAGAAGTAAAAGGAGGATTAGTTCGGGATAGGCCAACATTAGTGTTTGCATGTATTCCCATTCGACCAATTCATAACATAATATTGAGACTGCCATTGTTTCTGTCATGAGAAATATTGTTGCTTTGTATCCACGACCACTCAATGCGTTCGCGAATTTTTCGGCCATTGTTGTCATAACTAAGATTGGGAAAACTGCAATTGATGCGATTTGACTAACATTTAGCCACGCTCCAAAAGCCAGTAAGCCTAAAATTACTAAAGTGGAAGAACATAAAATAATTGCTAGACGTGGATGATGTAATAGATGGAAGCGATCAAGAACTTTTCTAAATAGTGCTCCAGTGATGATGATTACCGCTAGGATAGCCAAACCTGCATTTATGCCTAAGGCAAGGAAAGATAAGGTTATGATTGATGTGGAATAAAGTCCAAATGTTCCGAATCCGATGACTTGTTTGATGAATGTAATTAGCGTGACAATGAGTGGTAACATAAGAAGTAGGACGATTGTATTTGAGGGGATTCCTTTTGTAATCATGTAATTTACCAAAGAAGAAATTGCGTTCCATAAGCCTATATGACTTGATTCTGCATTGATGATGCTATATTGAGCTCCGCCTTTTGATAAAGATATTATGAAGTCTTTTGTCGAGGCTGAGGCGATTAGATTTCTTAATTGATGTTGTCTTGTTAGAATGATTTGCTGAGGTTCAATAATGTTGAAATTGCTCTGCATGATTCTTCCGAGCGTTGTGAGGTTTTTTTCACTAATTACGATGAGGCTTTTCCCTTTTAAAATTTCTTTGATTTCAGGGCGTTCTTGGACAAGTCTTGTGAGGGAGTTGATTCCGCTACCACGGCTGGTCCATAGGATGATATTTTCTGCACTACCAAGAATGTTTTTTTCTTCGACTGTTTTTTTTGCTAAGGCTTCTTCGGAAATGAAAGCGGTAGTGCTGTCATAACTATCTATAACTTTAATGAAAATGCCGTTGTCTTTTGCTTCTTCAACTAGGCTTTGAATGGTTTCCTTTTGATCCGAAATATCTGTCAAAAGAGCCATTAATTTGCTGTAAACGAAAACGTTATGAATTACTATTGTATCCTTATCTCTTTGTTTCATTGTTAATGTGACTTGGTAGGAGCCTGTGTCCTTAAAACTGTGAACAACTTCTTCGCCTTTTTCGAAAGGTGATTTATCTCCAAAGTCCCAAGAATATGTTACCGGTTCGTCTGGATAGAGAAGTTGTGGAGAGGATATGTCAAAAATAATATTTTTGCCTGCCTCTACTATGTCGTTTGCGGCTATAGTTACGCTAAATTGTGGATCGGATAAACTTACTCCTTGTGCAAGTTGTGCCGTCATTACTATGGATAAAATAAATCCAATTAGTAGTATTTTAATTATTTGCTTAATCATGTTTGAAATTGTATCATTTTTCGTTTGTGGTATCAAGAATGATGTTGCTTTTGGTTTGAGGGGTGTGGCTGTTGAACAAGAATTTTGAGATAGGTCAATTAGAAATTTGAAATAATTTTTTCAAAAAAGCTGTAATGGTTTAGATAAAGCCGGATTGTCTAATTCACCAGAAATTTGACCGATTATCAATAAATTGATAGAATTTATGAGTTGTACAAATTCTTTTTTTATTTTTTAAATACTTTTTATATGTCAGATGACAATACACAGGCAGGTGAAATGCCAGTTGCTCCAGAGGCACCAGTTGCTCCAGAAGCACCAGTTGCTCCAGAAGCACCAGTTGTTCCAGAAGCACCAGTTGCTCCAGAAGCACCAGTTGCTCCAGAAGCACCAGTTGCTCCAGAAGCACCAGTTGCTCCAGAAGCACCAGTAATGTAATTTGCAAAATCAAAGCCTGCGAAAGCAGGCTTTTTTGTTGTGTTTATGGTATCATGGTTCGGCTTTATCATTAAATCAAAGTAATATGACTCATCCGTGGCATGGAGTAGAAGTAGGGGACGAGGTTCCTGAGGTGGTAAATTGTATTATTGAAATCCCGAAAGGGTCTCGGTTAAAGTATGAACTTGATAAAAAAAGTGGGCTTTTGAGGCTTGATCGTGTGCTTTTTTCTGCGGTTTTTTATCCTGAGAATTATGGATTTATTCCACAAACATATTGTGATGATAATGATCCTCTCGATATTGTTTTGATTTCTGAGGCGCCTATTCAGCCTTTGACTATTGTTGAGGCGAAGGTGATTGGGGTTATGCAGATGCTTGATTCAGGGGAAGCTGATGATAAAATCATTGCGGTTGCGTTGAATGATATGAGTGTGAATTATATCAATAATATTGATCAACTTCCTCCTCATTTTATTGTTGAATTGAAAAACTTTTTTGAGGAATATAAAAAACTTGAGAAAAATAAAGAAGTGAAAGTTCAAGAATTCCAGAATAAAAAAGTGGCATATGAAATTATTCGGAAAAGTGTTGAGGCGTATAAGAAGAAGGGGTTTAAGGTTTAGTCCCTATCTTAATTCTTCTAAATTCAACAATTCATTTAAAGTTATTTGTTCTACGAATTCCGGCATATGGGAAACTAGAATTATTGCACCTTCGTAGTCGTCGATTGCTTTTGCAATGATTGGTAAGTGGCGAAAATTGATGTGATTTGTTGGCTCATCTAAAATCAGTAAACCAGGTTTTTGCAAAACGAAACGAGCATAGCAGAGTAGGCCTTTTTGTCCTTCTGAAAGTGATCCTATTTTGTTTTTCATTAATTCTGAAGTGAGTAAAAAGTGTGCGCCTGTTGCGTAAATTTTTTCGTTTGATGGATCGTCTGCGATTTCCATTAGTGAATCGTAAACTGTTTTTTCAAAATCTAAACCTGCAAAATCTTGCTGATAGTAGCCAACTTTTACTTCTTCAGTTATTTTAGTGCCTGCTGATTTTCCTTCCGCTAATTCTCTAAGCAGTGTACTTTTTCCGATACCGTTTGGTCCGACAATTCGAAGTTTACTGCGATTGAAAAGTTTCATCTCTACTTTTTTTGGAATTTTTTTGTTGTTTTTTATTACTCCGACTGAAGAAATTCTTACTATAACATCAGACCATTTTTGTGAGGGAATTATGAAGTTTCTGATTGTTTTATCGTCGCGTTTTACGTCGACCATATTCTCTTCGTCTTCAGCTACTTCATCTCGTAGTTTGCTCGCCAGTTTGCGCATTTTTCCTCCTTTGTGTGAGAAGAAATTTACCTTATCTTTTCTATCTTGAATGTTTTTTTCCAGTTGTGCATTTTTTCTTTGTTCGCGTTCAATTTGGCCTGCGATCTGTTCTATTACGTCAAAATAATCCCCGACATATTGTTCAACTTTTTTTGTGTAAACATCCAAATTTAAAACTCCGTCCGTGAAACAATTTAAGAAACCTGCATCATGCGAAATTACGATAACTGTCTTTTCATATCCAATCAAAAATCCTGTGAGGTGATTTATGCCTTCTGTATCAAGATTATTAGTTGGCTCGTCGAGAAGTAAAATGTCCGGTTTTTGGATAATTGCGTATGCGAGTAAAAGTCTTGCGAGTTGTCCTCCCGAAAAATCTTTGATTTTTTTATCAAGTGGTGTTGAAAATTGGACTACTTCTAAAACATCTTTTATTAATTTTTCGATATTGTATGTTTTTTCTGAGAATGCTGTTTCGAAATATTCCAAAACAGTGTGTTCGAAAAATCTTTTTGGCATTACTTGAAGTCCGATACCGACAGAGGCTTTATTTAGTATGTGTACTTTTCCTGATACTGGTTTAAGAGTCATGTCGGCCGTGATGTCTTCTTTTACTCCTGCGGCGCCTAAAATGAGTTTAAAAATTGTGCTTTTCCCCGCACCATTTTGCCCCATGATTGTAATTTTTGCATTTTCACGGACAGAAAAACTTGCCTCATTTAGTATGGGTTTATTTTGGTCGTAGTGAAAACATACGTTATCAAATCTTAATACAACATTTCCTTGATTCATTTTTTTTGCAACTTTAAATATTTAGTGCTTAAACTAGAGGTTTTTTGGAGAAAATACAAGGGTTTAATATGTCACGTCTACGTGTCCTTCGTTTGTGTTGCCGAGGTAGAAATGGAAATTCATAGTCAATCCTATTTTTGTGGCTGTGAAATCTCCGTTATCGTTTTTGTCGAGATTGTAGCCAATATTCTTCAATGCAGTTTCTATTTTTGCGATGTCATTTTTAGTTACGAGTCTGCTAAATCGATATGAAACCCATCCACTAATATCGTTGTCCCATAATTTTACATCTTTAAATACGTCTTTCAGTATAGGCATTATTTCATCGTCGACTATTTTCCCTTTTGTTGTTGTGGCTTCTATAGATATTGTTTCGTCGTACTCCATTTGGGCTCGTGTTTTTGTGGTTGGTGTTGTGCCATTTGTTGTTGTGAAACCGCTTGGTATCTGTTCACTACAGATCTGGGCTTTGTATGTCATTGTTTCTAAAGTTGTTGTATTCGCTTGAGAATGGGGCTTCTGTGCCTTTTCTTATGATTATATTTTCTTCCTTTGGTGTGAGTTTATTCAATTCCATGTTTTTTTCTTTTTAATGAAAAGTCTTTTGATACGGCTTTGCCGATAGTTGTTCCTATGAGTGCTCCTGCAAAAAAATCTGAAAACCAATGAATGTTTGTTGAGACTCCGATGCCAATGTAGAAGGCGTAAAGCATGGCTAGGTATTTAATTCTATTTTTTGGATATAGTTTCCAGATTGTGACTCCGAAGGCAAATGCGGCTGCTGTGTGGCCTGATGGCCAGCCTTGGAAGACTCCTCCTCTCATAAATCCAAAATTGAAAAGATGGCTTATGTCTGTGCGTAGACTTGCGTCTGTCATGTGAGGTGGATGAGCTCTGCCTGTTAAAGCTTTGTAAATCGTTATGATTATTATCGAGATTAAAATGGCTTGGATTAGGGCAAATGTTGTGTTTAGCAGTTTTTTATTTTTTGTGATGATTGCTGTTAATAGAAGGATTATTAGTATTGAAAATGTTCCTATGCTTCCGATTATCACTGTTGAAAATGTGAATAATTGCAATTCTGGCGATTGTGTCGCGTTGAAGTAGAACCAGTCAAATCCTGATTGTACTGCGATATATGTTATGATCGCGCCTACGACGTGGTAGAAAAAATTATAGCCGGTGAAGCATCTTATTATTCTGACAAAAAAATCACGGATTGAGGAATGCATTTTTATTTTTGAATGTTATTGTGAAAATTCCGATTAATATTAATACAAATCCGATGATTTGGAAAATGGTTGGGATTTCTTTTAATAGAATTATTGAAAAAATTATACTCAAAATTGGACTTGCTCCAAGGCTTATTGAGGTTGCTTTTGTGACATCGATGCGTTTTATTCCTTCGTACCACATTAATTTCGAGAAGTGATAAATTATGATTCCGGATAACAGAATTAGTGGTAAATTTGTTTTTATTGATTGAATTGGTCCTGTGTTTTTTTCGAATAAAAGGCTTATTGCAATCAAAATCAGGCCTCCAAAAATATTTCGTATGAAAAGGATTATTGATGCTCCTGCAAATAAAATTGGCGGCATTATTTTTGTTGTGTGTGCGATGACGACCGGAAATATCGAATAAGTGAGTGTCTCTCCGACTATCATGAGTTCGCCGATACGTTCTTGGCTGAGGTTTTTCATGGTTTTATAAATTGTAAACAGGGGGTACTTCTTTGATGAAGTTTTGGGCGAATGTGTATGTGTATGCGCCTTGGAATGGCATTACGATGATGTCTCCTTCTTTTGGTGTGTTCTTTGTGTAAAGGTAATATCCCCAAATGTCGTCTGGTGTGCAGAGTGAGCCATAAGTTACGAATGGAATTTCATTTTTTTGATCGAATTGTGAAAGGTTGAATAGGGGAACATAGTGAAAAAATTGATATCTTTCCCATCCGATCATGTTGTTGCTGCCGTCTGTTATGCCAAGTCTTGGATTTTTGATGTCGATGATTTTGAAAATCATGTGCATTGCGCTGTGACAAATATATCGACCAGGTTCGGCATAAAGTGAAATATTTGGAAGAAGTGGAAGAATTTCTTTTTTATAAATCTTAACAATTTCTTCCGCGAATTTTTCTATTGGATCGACTTTTATTGGGATGTATCTTTTGTTTGGTTTTGTTTCAAGGATGTCTTTTTCGTCTGGTGTGTCCATACTGTTTTCGTCTGGATTCCATGGGTGGATTCCCTCAAATGGTTGCGGATAAAAGCCTCCTCCCATGTCGATGTATTCAAATTGTTTTCGTTCGTTTTCTGTAAAATTTTCTTTGAGATATTCAGCTAGTGTCTTGAATGTTTTTATATATTTTTCTGGAGTCTTGTTGTAGCTAATGTGAAAATGAATTCCGCAAAAATTTATTGATTTATATTTTTTTGCAGTGTCAAAAAATGTTTTTAAATTTTCTAGTGATGTGCCGAATTTTGTCCATCCAGTTTGCGCTTTTGTATATATTCTTAGGCCACATTGCACTTTTACTTTTTTCTTTTCTGCCATTTTCGCTAGTAATATAAGTTCGCGAATACTTTCTAAATTTACTGTGATTTTATTGTGATATTTTAAAATTAATTCGAAATCTTTTTCTGTTTTTCCAGGGCCTGTGTAAATTATTTTTTTTGCGCCGGCTTTTATCGCGAGTTTGAGTTCGCGCTGACTAGAGACGTCTAAGCCTTCTTTCTCTTGTACGACAGTCTTTAAAAGTCCTGGATAATAATTACTTTTTGTCGCGAAAAATATGTTTATATTTAGGCCTTCTTTCTTGAATGCGTTTTTGAAAGTTTGTATGTTTTTACGAGTTTCTTCTTTGTCGTAAATATAAAGTGGAGTCCCGATTTTGTTGGCGATATCTAAAAATCGTGGTCGTAAGGTTTTAACTTTTTGAAATTTTTGTTTGAAATTTGATGATTTTTCCAATTTTTTGTTTCTATTATTTATATGAGTATTATAATGAATGAGCCTTTATATTAAAAGATTATTTGAATTTATGAATGTAAAATTTGTTGAAGAGAGAGGGGAGTGTAAAAAATTATGGGAAGAATTTTCTCCGCATTTGTCTATCTTTGATGAATGGGATTTTCGTTTTTCGTTTTTGAATTTTTTCGAGTATAAGCTTCATTTTGTTCTTCTAGAAGATGATAATCAGAATGTTGGTCTTCTCCCTCTTTGGTATATTTCTGAGCAAAATAAATATTTTTGGTTTGGAGATATTGGTGATGGTTTTAATTGGCAGGAGGAAAATTCTTTTTGGGTTAAGGATAAAAAATATTTAAAATTTTTGATGGAGTCTTGTCCTAAATCTACTGTTTTAAATAGTTTGAAAGAAAATGCTTGTGATTTTTTGATTGGTGATGAAAGACTTTCGAGGTCTAATCCTAAGCAACTTTTGATTATGGATGAAATTCATTCTGTTGATGATTTTTTGATGACTGTAGATAAAAAACTTCGACAAAATTTGAGAAGGGATAAGAAAAGAGTTGAGGATTTAAATCCGGAAATTGTGTTTGATCATTTTGAAGATTTTGAGGCTCTTATGAAATTTAATTCTGATAAGTTTTTAGATTCGCCATTTAAGGATAATCGCATGGTGAAGACCTTTAACCATGTTATCGAAAATGGAAAAAGTGGTGCAAAATATAAAAGTAGAATGATTTCTGTGAAAGTTAACGGTGAAATTGTCGGAGTTGATTTGAACTTTATTTGTGGGGACATCTATTACACTATGCTTTGTGGCAATGATACGGAGAAATGTCCAGGAATTGGGCATTTTCTTACAATGCTTGATATGCAGGATGCGCTTTCGATGGGGGTAAAGTTAATAGATTTCGCTGAGAGTGACGAAGGTTCGTATAAAGAAAAATTGTTTAAAACCCTCCCTCAATTTGTTATTACTATTTAGTGTTCCCAAGTAGTAATTTTTCTATTCCTGATAGGATTTTATTTTTGTCTTTTATCAAAAAAGTTTCGTGTTCTATTTTTACAATCGGTTGATGAGTGATTGCCATGCCATAGTCATCTTTTTGGCTTAAAACCTTGTTTTTTTCAAGTTTGTGATCTATGAAAACAACGTTTTTTTTCTCAAAATCTTTCATCTTGTTCGACAAATATTTCAGAGTTTCATTTTTTATTTCGTACATTCCGACTTTGTGAACTCTTTCAGTCTTTTTTCCGCTCAATTGATTTTCGAAAAAATCTAAATCCAATGTGCATCCTTCGTAAGTTGTGTTTGGAATAAATGGTTTATTTGCTGAAAGTTTTTTCCTGAAAAGGCCTTTTATGAATTCTTCATTAAAGTCATATCCATGTATTAGCTCTTTTCTCTGCGATATTTGGATGCTCGACAGTGAAAGTCTTGGATTACATTCAATAACGAAAACATCATTGTCTCTTATGATTACATCGATGCTGGCTGTTCCGTAAAATTTTAATTTCTGTAAAACTTTACCTATTGATGCAAGAGTTTTATTCAGATTTTTTATTCCTTCTTTTTTGAATTCTGAAGTTTTCATCCATTGAATTCCGAGATATTTGTTTGTATTTTTGCTGTCTAGCATTATTGCTTGTCCTCTTATGCTAGAGAAAATCATCTCTTTTTTGCTCAATACCAATGTTACTCCGATTGGAATTCCTTTTATGAATTCACGATATAAAAATGGAAATTTTATTTTTTTATCTTTGAGTAGTTCTAGTATTCCTTTTTTATTTTTTACTAAAAATGTTCCTTGAGATCCATGACTGTATGGGACTTGAACTACTCCCGGAAATTTTGTGATTTTATCTATGTCTTTTTCTTTTTTTGGAATTACGCTATTTGGAGCTGAAATTTTATTTTTTTTCAAAAGTTTGTCGAAAAATATTTTATTTTCGAGTTTTTTTTGAAGGTTCCAAGTAGGGGATAATAATTTTATTTTATTTTTCTTTGCCCATGAGTCTAAATGGCTTGAGGAAATGCTGTTTAGGTAGTATGCGTTTATCTTTTTTTCTCTTAATTTTTTTAGGAAATCTGGTCTTTTTATTAATTCATTTTCAGAAAGTGAACTTTCTTTTGAATCTATGTCTATAATTTTATTTTTCGGAAGATTTGTGACGAAAAAATCTCGTCCCGGATTGTTTTTTAGCGTGATGAAATAATACTTATCTCTGTTTTGAGAGAATAAGATTTCATAGCTTTGGGTCGAAACTATATTCATTTTTATTCGATTATGATTTCTATTTTTTTTAAGGCTTCATCGGTGTTTTTTTCTGCTTCTTCTGGGGTTTCTCCGCTTCCGGAAATATATCCTACGTAGTCAAATTTTTCTGGAGGGAGCGCTACTTTATCTCCAACATCCAACAAAATTTCGATATTGAAATTGTTAGGATCATGCTGTAATTCATCAGGAATGTATAGCTTTTTGATAGTTCCTTTGTTTTTTGGGATGATATATTTCAAGACTTTGTGTCCTTTATTTTTAACCTCATAAATCCTTTTTTTTCCTAGAGCAATCATTATTGATTCGAACATTAAATTGTATCCTGTGAGATTTAGCATGTCGTCGTGAAGATTATCGCCGCCAATACGGCACCCTATTTCTACTATTTTTGGACCTTGTGATGTGAATATTATCTCAGTGTGTGTTGCTGAATTTTTTATTTTCATTGCTTTAATTGTAAGCTCTATTAATTTTTTAATTTTGGCTTGTTCTTCATCTGAACAGACATATGGTAGACGTGCGGCCAATTGTACAAAATATGGCGGATCCATTCTTACTTGATCTTCTGTTCCAAGGATGTGAGATTCTCCATTTTGGACTAGTGCATCTACGCTTATTTCATGTCCATCCATAAACTCTTCGACCAAATAATCTGTAACCATATCTACGTGCCCGTCTACTCCGATTAGGTCCATTTCCTCTTCATTAAAGGCAAAAACGTCACTGTCGATTGCTTTTTCTTTTAGGAATTTTATAGAGTTTTCGTAATTTTCTTTTAGAGTTTTTATGTCTTCTTCGTCTTTAATCATGAATGTTCCATAGCTTGCATTTCCTCCGACAGGTTTTGCAACACATGGAGTTTTTATCTCCCTTATGCCATTAATCAATTCTTCATAATTTTTACAAAGTTTGAATTTTGGGATTGGAACATTCCCTTTTTCAAGACATTTTCGCATGTGATATTTGCTTCTACAGTTGAATGCGACGATTGGTTCATTGCCGATACATCCGTATTGTTTTGCCAAAAGTGCGACTAGTGGAGTAAGCCATTCTGAAGTTTTTATTGTTATTGCGTCAAATTTTTCAGGCTTATTTTTCATGTATTCAAGTGTCTCTTTTGTTTTCCTAAGGTCATATCGGAAATGTTTTTCAAAAACTTCAGGTTTTGGTTCAAAAGATCCATCACTTAAGAGATATAATTTGTGTCCGAGTTTTTTTGTGTCATAAAAGGCTTGATATACGGCATCTGAGTATTCTGAGCCCGTGACTATCAAAATATTTTTAGCCATTAGAATTGTAGGTGATAGAACGGTGGTTTGTCTTTGTACCTTTGTATTGCCATCCAAAGTATTTTTTCTATCAAATCTTCATAGCTGTATCCTGCGAGTTTTGCGGAGATGGCTATGAAATTATCTGTTTCAAGTGGTGGATTTGGATTTAATTCAATCACATATGGGTTTCCTTCTTTGTCGACTCTAAATTCTATTTTGCCATAATCGTGACAATCAAAAATATTATAAACATCGAGAGCCATTTCGCTTATTAATGTTTCGAGTTTTTTGTTTATTTTTGCAGGTTTTTCAACTTTGATTGTATCTAATATGTATTTGTTTTTTCCATCCCAAAGATCTGATGAATAGATGTGCCAGTGATTTTTTTGTACTTTATCAAAAGTAGAGCGAATCAATGGAAGAACTTCGACATCTTCTTCATTTCCGATGAGGGATACGTCAATTTCTGTTCCTTCGATGTATTCTTCTATAAGTGCCGGTCTCTTGAAATCTTCAATGATGATTCGTAATTGTTTTTTTAATTCTTTTTCATTTGTAACGACAGATTGATTGTCGATTCCGAAGAAATTATCAGAATTTGCAGGTTTTACTATCAATGGATATTCGAGTTCATCGCTTATTTTATCGTCCATGCTTTCTACATAATCCCAATCTGGAGTTGGAATATCGTGATATTCAAGAATTTTTTTGACTTTTATCTTGTCCAAAGAAAGAGATAATGTTCCTGGATTTGAGCCTGTGTAAGGCAATTGTAGCATGTCGAATAATGCGGCTGAGTGCGATTTTAATAGTGGAGAATTGTAGATCGCCTCACATAAATTCATTACGAAATCCAGATTTGCTCGTTGAATTTTTTCGATAGGTAATGCCGATTCTCCTACGTCGAATAGGCTTACGTTATAGCCTTTTACTTGAAGTATATTTTTTATGTTTTCTCCTGTGAAAAACTTTTTTGCGTTTTCGCTGTAGATTGTAATTGTTGAATTTGCGACGATTCCAATATGTAATTTTTTTATTTTGTTTTTATCTACGATTCTAAGTTTTTCTATTTTTGAGGCCTTGATGATTTGTTCACGAAGAATTGAAGCGGAGGATAGGGAAGACTGTCTTGTTGTTTTTCCGAGTGATGAATCTTTATGGAAGCGTGTTACGTTTATTTCTATTTTACTAATGACTCTGTTCATTAAAGTTTCCGCTTCTTGATATGTGCGTCCTTTTACAACTGCCCATCCTGCGTTCTCAAATCCTTCTGGTGGAACTAAGATCGCATCTCCTACATTTTTTGTTATTATTAATTGAAGAACGTTTTTTATTTGTTGTGCTTCCTTTATTCCTTCAATATTTGTGATAATTCCTGAATGATTCGGGATGAAATAGCGGCAAATTACGCATCCTTTTGCCTGAGTGTTTTTGTAATTTGTGGTTACGCCGCATGCGATTCTTATTCCTATTTCAACCATATCCGTGTCCCAAACATTTTTAACGTTTGTGTAAATGTCATCTCCTCCCATTCTGGATCCGACCTCGACTATTTTTGTGCCTGTGGAGGTCATTTTTATTTCTATGTGAGCAAGACTGTTTTGTACACCCAGTGCAATTAACGCTGATTCTGCTAGTTTTATTGCTTCAGCTTCTATTGAGTCTTCTAGTCTTGCCGGAGCGATATCTCCGTATTCTATGAAGTATGGTGGTTTTATAGGTTGTTTTTCATTTATTCCTATGACGTGTGGAATTCCGTATTGAGAAAAACATTCTAAACTGATTTCCATTCCATCCATGTATTCTTCATACAAAAAAGTTCCGTTGTTGTATTTAAAAATTGGATTGAATTTTTCGTTACAGTTCTTTTGTAAATAATCTAAAGTGCTTTTTGCTTCTTCTTCGTTGTTTACTAATATTACGAATTCACTATCTGCTCCCCATGCAGGTTTCATTACTGCAGGGAAACCTATTTCTTCCATTCCCTTTTTTAAATCGTTTTTGGTTTTTATCATTTGAAAAAGTGGACTGCCGAGATTTGTTTCGGCAAGTCTTTTTCTCATTTCGTGTTTGTTTCTTGTTCTGATTGCAGTTTCGTAGCTATTTCCGGGGAGTTTAAATTCTTCGCATACCTTAGCCAAAAGAGGAACGTCGTCTTCCCAAAAAGTTATTGCTCCGTCGAATTTTATTTCAGGATTGTTTTTTTGAAAAAGTTTTAATTTTTCGATTACTTCTTTGTGGTTGTAGGTGTCAGCTTCTATGAAATATGTAATTATTTTTTTGTTTGTATCTAATTTTTGATTAACCAAAATGATGTTTAGGCCTAAGCTTTTTGCTTTTTCAAGTGTGAATTTTTTTTTCTTACCACCTGAATTTATGAAGATTATATTTTTGCCTAGCAAGTCTTTGTTTGGGGGCATTTGTGGTTTTTATATATATGTAAAAACCATAATCTTATTTGGAAAAAACACAATAGTTTTTTCGTTAAAAAATGTGTAATTTCTACTTAAGTTTTGTTTGTGAAAATTTCCCTTTTCGTTTAGAGTTGATATTGTCTTTTCTATCACTATAAATAATTTATTTTCATGTCTGCTCAGAATTATTTATGGATTTTTTTGCCACTATAATGGTGGGATTTTTGGTCGTGGATCTTGGCTATTTTAATAGGAATCCGCATAAGATAGGGCCTAAATCTGTGCTTATATAAACAATCTTTTGGATTTCTATTTCTCTTGGATTTGGAGCTTTGATCTTTGTTTTCTTGGGAAAGGAATTGTTTGCGCAATTTTTGAGTGCTTACCTGACAGAAGAAATGTTATCGATGGATAATCTTTTCGTTATTATGCTTATTTTTAGCTTCTTTAATCTTGAAGAAAAATATCATCATAAAGTTTTATTTTGGGGAATTTTGGGAGCTGTTGTTTTTAGAGGAATTTTTATAACTGCCGGTGCTGTGGTAATACATCAATTTTACTGGGTGTTATATATCTTTGGAGTTTTGCTTATTTATACTGGAATCAAACTTTTTTCTGATAAAAAAGAAGAATATGCTAATTTTGAAAATAGTAAAATTGTTCGTCTTGCAAGAAAATTCTTGAGATTTACTCCGAATCCTCATAATGGACAATTTATTTCAAAAGAAAATGGAAAGTGGCATTTTACTCTTCTTTTTATGATTATGCTTCTTGTTGAGATGACTGATGTGATTTTTGCAGTCGATTCTATCCCTGCGACTTTTTCTATATCTCAAAATCCTTTTATAGTTTTTACTTCAAACATTTTTGCAGTAATGGGGCTTAGGGCAATGTTTTTCTTGATTGAGAATATTTTGTATAAATTTCATCATTTGTAGAAGGGTTTATCTTTTATTCTTGTTTTTACTGGAACGTTTGATTCTGTACATCGTGGTCATCTTGAGGCATTAAAGAGAGGTTTTCACCATAATCGTGATGTAAAATCTGCATTTGTTGTTGCCCTATACTGGAGGTCAAGGGGTTTCTGTAAAGGAGCCCTATTAGTTCTTTTTCGGTTAGGCAGTCTGTTGGGGGTGGATCTATTGATGATATTCGGCATTTGCTTGTTTCTAAAGTTGCTAGTGAAATCGAAGAGGGGAATCATTATCGATAAAAATCTTCGGGATTTGTTTATAATTGTGTGATGTACTATAATGGCATGAGTTTTTTATAATTTAATGATAACAATATGAAAGGATATAAAGGAGCAATAGAACAGCTTACTGTTGAGAATGATAATTTTCGAAAAGTTCTTTATACTGGAAAACATAGCCAACTTGTGGCGATGAGTCTTAAGCCAAATGAAGATATTGGAATGGAGGTTCATGAGGAAAATGATCAGTTTTTTCGTTTTGAAAAGGGGATTGGAAAGGTGATTATTGACGGAAATGAATATGAAGTTGCGGATGGAGATGCAGTGATTGTTCCGTCTGGAGCTCAGCATAATGTGATTAATACGTCTGGTTCAGATGCGTTGAAGCTTTATACTCTATATTCTCCGGCTCATCATCGTGATGGTATTGTGCATGCGACCAAAGAGGAGGCTGAAAAAGATGATGAACATTTTGAGGGTGTGACCACGGAGCAGTAGTTTGTTGTGACACGCATCTGTTGGCTTAAAAATCGGCAGTTTGTCAAACTGCTATTGACTTTTGGTTGTGTTGCGAGCAAACTGCACCTTGTTATTTTTTAATCACCGTTATGGGAAAGAAATTGTACGTAGGGAACCTACCTTACACAGCAACAGAAGAATCTCTTCGCACTGCATTTGCAGACGCGGGAACTGTTGAATCAGCAGCTGTAATAGCTGATAAATTTTCCGGCAGATCCAAAGGTTTTGGATTTGTGGAAATGTCCACAGAAGAAGAAGCTCAAAAAGCTATCGAAATGTGGAATGGCAACGAGATGGAAGGAAGAAAGCTCGTTGTTAACGAAGCTCGTCCAATGGAAGACCGACCTCCAAGAAGAACTGGTGGTGGTGGATTTGGAGGAGGAGGTTTTAGAAGGAGAGACTCAGGGGACAACAATAGTTTCTAAAGTTTTCGATTTTTAAGAATCATATGAATGGAGCCTGCAATAAAATGCGGGCTCCATTTAGTTTTTTGCTTGTTTTGTTATTGTTGAGGCCTTATCCTTATTTAAGTTTAAATCCTTAAATTTTTTCCTATGGGACTTACTGAGGCACAAGTACAAAAATTGATCGGATTGACGGCTGAAGATGTTGCACAAAATTTGAAGAAACATGGCTTTAATGAGCTTCCTTCTTCTAAAAAAAGAAGTGTTTTTGCGATTATTCTTGAAATAATGAAGGAGCCAATGCTTTCTTTGCTTTTAGTTTGTGGAGGTATTTATCTCATTCTGGGAGATATGGAGGAGGCTATCTTTTTGTCTTTTAGTATTTTGGTTGTTATTGGAATTACGATTTATCAGGAGAATAAAATGGAAAAGGCGCTTACTGCACTTAAAGATCTTTCCAGTCCGCGTGCGTTGGTGATTCGTGATGGCGAAAGAATGCGTATTGCCGGTCGGGAAGTGGTTAGTGGTGATATTATTATTTTAAATGAAGGTGATCGTGTCCCTGCGGATGCCGTAATTTTGTGGGAAAGAAATCTTTCTGCGGATGAATCTCTTTTGACCGGGGAGTCTGTTCCGGTAACTAAATTGCCTACTGATTCAGAAGATGTTGAGTCTGTTCGTCCCGGAGGACAAGATAATTCTTTTGTTTTTTCTGGGAGTTTGATTGTTGCTGGACAAGGAGTTGCTCGAGTTTTTGCGACGGGGATCAATACGGAAATGGGAAAAATAGGGAAAGCACTTCAATCCATTGAGCCTGAAAAAACTGTTTTGCAAAAAGAAACTTCTAGGCTTGTTAGATTGTTTTTTATTATCGCTGTTGTGATTTTTGTCGTAATTATTGCTGCTTTTATTTTATGGAGGGGTGAGATTTTGAATGGATTTTTGTATGGGATTACTGTTGCTATTTCTCTTTTGCCTGAGGAGTTTGCAGTTGTTCTTACTGTATTTTTGGCGCTTGGTGCTTGGAGAATCTCGAAAAAGCATGTGCTTACTAGAAAGATTGGTGCTGTGGAAATTTTGGGTGCCGCTACTGTTCTTTGTGTGGATAAAACAGGAACTCTTACTCAGAATGTAATGTCGATTCAGGAGATTTTTGTAAAAGGAAAAACTCATGATGTTTTAAAAAATAAGAAAAAATCTTTGCCTGAGTATTTTCATGAAATTATTGAATATGCAATTTTGGCGAGTAAAAAAGATCCTTTTGATCCAATGGAAAAGGCTTTTCTTGAGATTGGCGAAATTACATTGAAGGATACAGAGCATTTGCATGCAGAGTGGAGTTTGCTTAAGGAATATCCTTTATCTAGAGATTTACTTGCGCTTTCTCATGTGTATAAATCTGATAAAAATGGCAGATTTCATGTTGTTGCTGCGAAAGGAGCGCCTGAGGCTATTTTTGATCTTTGTCATTTGTTTAAAGAAAAACAGAAAGCTTTGGGAAAGAATATAGAGGCGATGGCTGCGAAAGGACTTCGTGTTTTGGGAGTCGCAAAAGCTATTTATCGTGGTGATGATTTGCCAACTTCTCAGCATGAATTTGATTTTGAATTTTTGGGTCTTGTTGGACTTGCGGATCCTATTAGAGAAACTGTTCCTCATGCTATAGCTGAATGTTATAAAGCGGGAATTCGTGTGATTATGATTACTGGAGATTACCCAATAACTGCGAGAAACATAGGAGAGCAAATCGGGCTTATGGATCATGGGAATATAATTACTGGGGCTGAACTTGAGAAAATATCTATTAATGAGCTTGCACAGAAAATTAAAAATGTGAATGTATTTGCCCGTGTTGTTCCTGAGCAGAAATTGATTATAGTGCAGGCATTGAAGAAAGATGGAGAAATCGTTGCGATGACCGGAGATGGAGTGAATGATGCTCCCGCCCTTAAGGCTGCGCATATCGGAGTTGCGATGGGGGAGAGAGGAACTGATGTTGCCAGAGAGTCTTCTGCTTTGGTGCTGTTGAAGGATGATTTTAATTCTATTGTGGCCGCGGTAAAAGTGGGGCGTAGAATTTTTGATAATATTAAAAAGGCGATGGCTTATATCGTAAGCGTGCATGTGCCTATTGCCGGTCTTGCTCTTTTTCCTGTTTTGTTTAATTGGCCAATAGTTTTTTATCCGGTACATGTTGTTTTTTTGGAATTGATTATTGATCCGGTTTGTTCTGTTGTTTTTGAAGCGGAAAAAGGAGAATTAAATATTATGTCTCGTGCTCCAAGAAATCCTGCGGATCCGCTTTTTAGTAAAAAATTACTTGTCAGGAGTTTTTTGCAAGGAGCTGTTTCTTTTTTGATTATTTCTGTTGTTTTTAATGGAACTTTATATTATGGAGTTTCTGATGCTTATGCCAGAACTGTAGCTTTTATTGTTCTGGTTTCTTCGAATATAGGGCTTGTTTTTGTAAATAGATTTTACGAAGCTTCAGTCTGGAAATCTTTGACGGCTAAGAATCCTGCGCTTTTGTATGTCATTTTTGGCGCGTTTTCTTTGTTGATTTTATCTGTTTATGTTCCATTTATGAGAGATATTTTCAAATTTGAGGAAATTTCTATTTTGTATTTTTTGTTAGTTACTATTATTGGTTTTACTGGAGGAATGTCTTGGAAAATTGTGGAATTTTTTAAATTAAAAAAATAATTGAATGATGAAGGATGTAAAAATAAAACTAGGGTGTATTTCTTGTGGTACTTGCGAAAGGATTTGTCCTAAAGTTTTTAAAGTTGATGGAGTTTGTGAAGTTATTACTCGTGAATTTGCATCTTATGGTTGGACTATGCTTTTTTTGGTGATTTTGATTCGTCCTTTGGCTGATGTGTTTCCTGATTTTGGTGTTTTAAGGACACTTGTTTCTATGCGTAGAGAATTTGGAATTTTTTCCGGAATACTTATTTTGAATCATTTTTTTGGATTTCTTGTTCAGGCCAATATGCCGATTTTGGCTTCATTTAAGGAAAGTTGGATGTGGGATTATAAAGGTATTTATTTTTGGAGCGATTTATGTTTATCTTGTTGGATGCGGAAATTCTTTGTCTTATGCTGTGATTGTCGCTGTTTTCTGGGGGTTGTTTCTGTTGAAAATTGAAATAAGATTGCCTGAAAAAATAATGAATTTTTTTTACTAATTAAATTTATGCAACATTTTTTTATAAATCAGGAACTTAAGGAGGGGAAGATCATGATTACAGATCCGGATCTTCTTCATCAGATGAAAACTGTGATGAGATTTGAGGCGGGGGATAAGTGTGTTTTTTTGGACGGGAAAGGTGCGAAGGCGAATGGAGTTTTCGATGTTGTGGCGAAAAAGGAGGCGGTTATTGTTTTGACAGAAGTGACTCACTCTGCTGTAGATGGCCGAAAAGTGAATCTATACATCGCTTTGTCGAAAAAACCTGCAACGCTAGAATTGATAGTGCAAAAGGTTACTGAGATTGGAGTGACGGATATTTTTCCTATTGTTACAAATAGATGTCAGGTGAAGGAAATGAGAAATGTTCCAAGATTTCTTTCTATCATGAGCGAGGCGGCCGAGCAAAGTGAGAGGTGCGTTTTGCCTGTATTGCATGAGGTTATTTCGTGGAAAGATTTTTTGAAGGATTTTCCGAAAGGTGAAGTTTTGGTTGGGGATGCGAGGCAACATGACGTGAAGTTAGGGGAATATTTAAGGGAGAGGGCCGACTTCGTCGGCGTGGTAGGCATGGTCGGTGTTGTGATTGGACCGGAAGGAGGGCTTACAGATGAGGAAATCTCTGAGGCAAAATCCAAAGGTGCAAAAATCTTTTTGTTAGGCGAGAATGTATTAAGAATGGAAACTGCGGCAATTTCTGCTATTTCGATGGTGATGTTCGAGTAAGGAATTGTGGAATTAATATGTCCATTCGCAATAGGTTAAAGCAATTTACCAAATCTAACATGTACGATTTAGCAAATTTGAGTCGGTCATGACCGACTCAAAAGCTTTAACAAGCTATTGCTCACGAACATATCAATTCTACAATTCCTGATCAGTCAAAAAGCACGATAAGCTATTACTCACGAACATATGTGTTTTCCCCTCCCTATTTCCCCGCATAAAATTAGCTTGAACTCATCACCATAAGTTGTTAATATTCCACGCGAACTTTTCTATATATTTAATATTTTTTAATTTATTTAAGATGTCTATGTCCACATATCTTTTTGCTTCGATATTCGGCATTAGTCTTCTTTCTCTTGTTGTTGCAATTTTGTTTGCGCGCCATGTCCTTGCACAGGACAAAGGTACGCCAAAAATGCAGGAAATTGCTGAGGCTATTAGAGAGGGAGCTATGGCGTTTTTGAGAAGACAGTACGTTACAATTGGTATTCTATCACTTGTAATGGTTGTCGTCATTCTTGGTGCATATTCTTTAAGTGGTGATTTCAGCTATGGTTGGCATACTGCTTTAGCATTTGTCCTTGGAGCGGCTTGTTCTGCTCTTTCAGGATTTTTGGGGATGTACATGAGTGTAAAAGCGAATCTTCGAACTGCTGCTGCGGCTCAACACAGCGTAAATAAAGCTCTTAAGATGGCGATTCGTGGTGGAGCCTTCTCAGGTATTTTGGTAGTTGCACTTTCTCTTCTTGGAGTTGGTGGACTTTTCGTAGCTTATGGCGGAGTCGCAAATCCTACAGAAGTTCCTCTTTTATTGGTTGGTTTCGGATTTGGAGCTTCTTTCGTTGCTCTATTCGCACAACTTGGAGGTGGAATTTATACAAAAGCTGCCGATGTTGGAGCTGATCTAGTTGGAAAAGTAGAAGCTGGAATTCCTGAAGATGATCCTAGAAATCCTGCGGTTATTGCTGATTTAGTTGGGGATAACGTTGGAGATTGTGCAGGTCGTGGAGCGGATCTTTTCGAATCTACAGCTGCTGAAAATATTGGAGCGATGATTCTTGGAATCGCGCTTTTCCCAGTATTTGGATTTAAAGGAATTATTTTTCCTCTTGTAGCTCGTGCATTTGGACTTATCGCTTCTATCGTTGGTGTTATGGTGGTTTCAATTAAAGAATCACAAGATCCAATGAAAGGATTGAACAAAGGTTATTTTGTTACAACAATTTTATCTATCGTTGGATTTGGAATCTCAAGCTATTTGCTTTTGACTCCATCAGCTGAATATCTTTTAGCTAATCCTACATCTGCAAATGCATGGATGTGGTTCTTCGGAGCCGGACTTGTTGGTATCGTTGCCAGCGTTGCGTTTGTTTACATTACTCAATATTACACAGAATATAGATATCGCCCTGTAAAAGAAATCGCAGAGGCTTCAGAAACAGGAGGTGCTACAAATATCATCAGTGGTTTCGCTGTTGGTCTTGAAAGCACAGGTCTTCCCGTACTTGTTATTTCTGCATCTTTGATTGCATCTTATTATCTTGGAAATGCTACCGGAATTATACATGGTGGACTTTATGGAACTGCTGTTGCGACTATGGGAATGCTTGCGACTGCGGCTTATATCCTTGCAATGGATAACTTTGGGCCTATCACAGACAATGCTGGAGGAATCGTTGAAATGTCAAAAGCTCCTGAAGAAATCAGAAAGAGAACAGATCGTCTTGATGCTGTTGGAAACACAACAAAAGCTCTTACAAAGGGTTATGCTGTTGGATCTGCGGCTCTTGCGGCATTCTTGCTTTTCTCTGCTTTCCTAGAAGCGGCAAAACTTACAAGTATCGATCTTGCTAAACCAATCGTTTTCGTTGGAGGACTGATTGGAGCTATGTTGATTTTTGTTTTCTCTTCATTCGCAATTCGTGCTGTTTCTCGTGCGGCAGGTTACATCATCAATGATGTTCGTGCTCAGTTTAAAGAGAAACTTGGAATTATGGCTGGAACTGAGAAACCTGATTATGCGAGAAGTGTTGATATTTGTACAAAAGGTGCGCTTAAAGAAATGGTTCTTCCAGGACTTACAGCCGTTGCTGTTCCGACTATCGTTGGATTTACTCTTGGAGTTGAAGCGGTTGGAGCGACTCTTATGGTTGGAACTATTGCCGGTGTTGTTTTGGCTCTTACTCTTAACAATGGAGGAGGTGCTTGGGACAACGCTAAGAAATATATTGAAATGGGAGCGCACGGTGGAAAAGGCTCATTTGCTCATAAAGCAGCGGTTGTTGGAGATACTGTTGGTGATCCGTTCAAGGATACAGCAGGTCCTTCACTACACGTTTTGATCAAACTACTTTCTACACTTACACTTGTTCTTGCACCACTTTTCTTGTTGGTACAGAAATAAGAAGTTTAGTTTGAATTAAAAAAGGAGTCGACGTAATGTCGGCTCCTTTTTGGTTTTAGAGAAAGAATCTGGCGTTTTTTATTATTTCTGTTTGATGTAATATCATCATAGCAGTTTATAAAAATTTCTATGAAAAAAATTTTTGCCATTGTTTTGCTTTCTTTTTTAGCGCAATTTGCTTTTGGGTTTTCGGCTAGCGCTCGCGATAATGTTGATTATTGGTATATAAAAGATTTTCAGTCGGAGATAGTTGTGAATAAAGATTCGAGTTTGCTTATTACTGAAAAGATTACTGCGGACTGTGGATCTTGTTTTAATAAACATGGAATTTTTAGGATTTTGCCGACGGAGACAAATACTACGGCAGGCACTTTTAAAAGGCCTGTGGAGCTTATCAGTATCACGGATTTTGATGGGAATTCGCTTCAATATGATGAGACGAATGATAGTGGCACTGTGACTTGGAAGATTGGAAATCCTGATGTGACAGTGCAAGGATTAAATTATTATAAAATTGTTTATAAAGTTCAGAATGCGGTTTATTTTGGTGGAGAAAATTTTGATGAGTTGTATTGGAATCTGAATGGGAATTTTTGGGATATGGAAACTGATAATTTTTCTGCGGATATAGTTTTTCCTGAAGAAGTTAACGAAGGGAATTCTGCGCTAAATTATTTTACCGGTGAATTTGATTCTGTTTCTAAAGATTTGGCTGAATATACATGGGTTGATGACAATACTCTCCGTTTTTATTCTGTCGGAACACTTGGTTTAGGTGATGGGATAACCGTTTCTGCGATGTTTCCGAAAAATATTTTTACTCCGTATCAATTCACTTTTTTCGAGCTTTATGGTGAGTATTTTTGGTGGATTATTCCTTTTATTGTTTTTATTTTTTGTTTCATTATGTGGAAGAAACATGGAGATGATCCGGAAAATGATAAATCGATTATGCCTGAATTTGGATCACCGGAAGATCTTACTCCGATGCAAATGGGAGTGCTTATGGACGATGGGGCGTTTGATAATAAATTTATAACTGCTTCTTTGATAAATTTGGCAGTACATGGGTTCATTTATATCAAAGAAATTGAGTCAAAAGTTCTTCTGGTTTTTACTTCAAAGGACTATGAAATTTCGTCTTTGAAGGAAGATATACATGTTGGGAAGGGAATTAGTGAAGCTGACGTTATTGTTTATCGAAATTTATTTGAGGTTGGAGCTGTTGTTTCTTTATTTAGTATGATTGCTGGAGGTATTTTTATTGATAAAAAAAATAAAATTTATCCGCATCCTGTTACGGGATTTACAGTGAAATTATCTGATTTGAAGAATCATTTTTATAAGGCTTTGGAGCCAATCAAGAAGCAGGTTCTTAAAGAATTGCACGAAAAAGATTTGTTGGAGAAACATGGATTAATGTTTAAGTCCGCGTTTTTTACGGTGGCGGTGTTGCTTTATTTTGTGTTGGTTTTATTGTTGACCTTGGATTTTTTTGACGCTTTTTCATTGTTTGCGATATTTTTGTCTGCTCTTATTTTTTTCCTATTTTCATTTATTATGCCGAAGAAAACCGTGAAAGGTGTGGAGCTTGAGAGAAGAATAAAGGGATTTAAAATGTATATGAAAACTGCGGAGAAGTATCGTCAGAAGTTTTATGAAGAAGAAAATATTTTTGAAAGATTTTTGCCGTATGCGATTGTGTTTGGGATTACTTCTCTTTGGGCTAAAAAAATGGTTTCCTTGTATGGAGAAAAGTATTTTTATAGTCATTATCCTATTTGGTTTTCGTCTAGTTCTGGAAGTTTTGATCTTGGAGATTTTTCTACAAATATGACTTCTTTGGCAGATAGTATTTCTTCGAATGTTTCTTCTCCGTCTGGTGGAAGCGGCGGTGGTTCTGGAGGTGGTGGAGGAGGAGGTGGAGGTGGTGGCTGGTAGGATTGACTAATTTCCTAAATTGTTATATAAGGACGTCTAATTTATATAATAATTATGAGTGAGCAGGTGGTGCCAGCACAGAAGGTTAAGTTTCATAGTGTGGGATATGTCCTTAGGCATGTTGTTTATTCCAAACTTAAGAAAATCGGATTTTCTCCTGTGCAATTTTTGAAAAGTGGAAAAGGATTTGGTGGAGGAATGGTTAAAAATGGTCTTGATACTCCGGATTCTGTGAGGGATTATATGTTGTTTTTTTCTAAATATCCTGTTCTTCAGAGGGCTTTTTTGGCGGCGTTTATGGCTTGTTTGACGGTGCCTTTTTTGGTGGCGTTAAAGGATGGACTTTTGAAGATTGTGAAAAAAGATAAGCGTCAAGATGGGGAAATGTAGTGTTTTTGCTTTGCACTGAGATGGATTGTGTTATATATTTTTAATATGAAAGAAAGAAAACCTTTTCATTTTAAATCTGATAGTGCTCTTATTTTGGATAAACTTCCCGGATATTTCTTGATAGTTTGTCTTTTGTTTGCGCTTTATTATATGGTTGGGATTTTAGAGCCTTTCATTACTGTTGTTTTTGTGGCGGCGGTTTTGGCGATATCTTTTAATCCTTTGCATAAATCTTTGCTTAAAGCTTTTCGAGGATGGGGGAGGACGGCAAGTTTTGTCTCATGTATTTTAATTGTTCTTATTATTCTTGTTCCTATAGCTGTTTTTATTATTTTCCTTACGAGTGAGGCGTTTTCAACTTATGAAATTGTTCAGTTGAAAATAAATTCCGGTGTTTTTGATAAATATTTACAGTGGAAAAATGGCGGATTTTTCTATGATTTGAAGGGAATGATTTCGCCTCTTGTAGATGTGGATAGTATGGATTTGAAGCAGAATATAGTTGAGATAGCTAAATCTTTGAGTACTTTCCTTGTTTCGCAGACTGCTTCTTTTGTGAAGAGTATTTCTGAAATTATGCTGAGTTTGGTTGTTTTATTGTTTTGTTTGTTTTATTTCTTTAAGGATGGAGCTTCTCTTGTGAAAAGGATTGGGGAATTAAGCCCTTTACCTTCATCTTATGAGGAGCAGCTTTTTTACAAAATAAAAGATATGGTTAAGGCTGTGGTGTTTGGAGTGTTTTTGACTGCTATCCTTCAGGGAGTTGTTGGAGGCGTCGGATTCATGGTTGCTGGAATTTCCAATCCGGTCTTTTGGGGGACTGCTATTGCTTTTTTCTCTCTTGTTCCTGTCGTTGGAACTGCGGTTGTTTGGGTTCCCGCTGGACTTATTTTATTGATGCTTGGAGATTATTATTCTGCTGTTTTCCTTGTGTGTTGGGGAATTTTTGTTATAGGAACTGTAGATAACTTTGCGAGACCTTATCTTATGCGTGGAAATACACATACTTACCCCCTAATGATGTTTTTGGTTGTATTGGGTGGAGTTGTGACGATGGGTCTTAAGGGGGTCGTTGTTGGACCGCTAGTGCTTATCGTGCTAATGTCGTTTTTGCACATTTATGAATTTGAATATAAGAACCTTTTAAAAAAATAATTTAACATTTTATTATGCCTAAAATAGTTCAAAAAAAGAGAAGTTTTCCTCCCAAAAAAATTATTAATCCTAAAGTTTCGGATAGGAAAATGAATGAAATCTCTTCTCGTCATTCTTTTTCGGGAATGGATATGTCTAGGGGTTTTTTAGTGCTTTTGATGCTTTTTGTTGCTGTTTCCGGGTATGCGATGGGATCATTTTCCAGTTCTAATAATGATTATTTAAATAAATTCTATTCTTCTGTTCTTGTAGCGGATGATGAATCTGTGAGTTCTAGCGGTGAGGTTTCGAAGGAAGATGCGAAAAAGCAGATATTCAAGGATGTTCCTATTAATCATAAAAATGCCGCGGCGATTGAGTCTTTGTATAATTTGGGAATTTTGACAGGATATAGTGATGGAAATTTTAAGCCTGATGACACAATAAATCGTGCTGAATTTTTGGTTATCTTGTCTAATGCTGTCGATGCTGATTTTGCGGGAAAGAAGCTTGAAAATTGTTTTGCAGATGTGAAAACTGAATGGTTCGCGGCTTTTGCTTGTTATGCGAAAGATGCCGGGTGGGTGAGTGGATATGCAGATGGCACTTTTAAGCCCGGACAGGTCGTTTCAAAGGCGGAGGCTGTGAAAATTATCTTTTCTGCGACAAACTATCCTCTTTGTGCGGACATAAAGGTTGATCCATATACTGATGTTCCTGCTGACAGTTGGATGGCGCCATATGCGTGTGCGGCGAAGGAAGGGAATATTGTTTCCGGAAAAACTTTGTATACACCATTTTATAGCGTGACAAGAGGTGACACGGCTCAGCTTATTTATAACACAATGGCTAAGCTTAAGCTTTTGGATTAACGCTTACCTGTTATTGAGACTAGGATTAAGGTGATGATTATGATTGGGGGCGTTAGGTAACGTCCCCAATTTTTTGGAGATTTGGTTTTTGAATTAGAGTTGATTGTTTTTGAAGTTGTGTTGTTTGGTGGATTTACTGTTTTTGTTTTTGTTGTATTGCTGTTGCTTGTAGTTTTCTTGACGGAGGTCGTTTTAGTTTTTTTCTTTGTTTCTTTCGTTGATTTTGGTTTTTTGTTTTGAGATTCTTGAATAATTTTATTACTCGGTGTGTTTTGGCTAGTGGTGGCGGCTGATTGTGGTGTAAAAATTGGTTGTGGGGTTATAATTGAGTTTGCGAAAACTCCCTGAGTTTGCCAAATTGAAAATAGTATTATTATTGATGAGAATATTTTTTGTGTTTTTTTAAATGAATTTTTCATGGGCGTTTGATTAATTTAAAAATATTTTTTAATTTAATACATTTGAGCATATTGAGATTAAATTTTTGTTAAATTTTGTTGAAATTTTCTTAATGTTTTCCTAAAAGCTGTTTGACATTTTCGGGTAATGAAGTACACTTTTGCTGTAAGTATTTATTTAAATATTAAGTTCGAGCTTTAGGTTTTACAGAGTTTAGAATTACATTTTTGACACGTACGCTTTAACGGCTTATATAAAGCAGAAACCACGATGATTAACTTGATTTCAAAGATCAAATATAGACCTATATTGATATCCTAGGATTGCTAGGTGTTCTTTTGATTTCAGGCGTTTTAAACTCATGATGACTAAAGTAAGGATTAAATAATCTAACTTTTGTTGATATGGGTATAACATTTTTAATTGCCATCATAGGCGCGGCCATTGGTGGGTACGGAGGATATTTGTACAGGAAAAAAACAGTTGAGGAGAAAAATAAGGATCTTGTAGTGAAGGCTGAACAGATTATGAATGATGCCAAAAACAAAGCTAAGGAGGTTTTGTATGAGGCAAAAAATGAGGCTTTTAAGCTTCAGGATGAAGTGAAAAAGGATGAGAGAAAAAGACAATCTCAGTTGAATGAAATCGAGGAAAGGCTTCTTAAAAAAGAATCCAGCCTTGATAAGAAGGAGGACGATGTTGACAAGCTTAAGGGTGAAATGGATTTGAAAATTACTTCAATCCGTCAACTTAGAGATCAGGTTGAGGAGATTTATAAGATGCAGGCCGCTCAACTTGAGAAGGTTGCGAACATGAGTAAGGAAGAGGCAAAAGAGCTTCTTATAAGGAAAGTTGAGGAAGATTCGAAGGAAGATATTGTTCTTCAGATTACAAAATTTGAAAAAGAATTGCACGATAAGGCGAGGGAAAAGGCTAAATGGATTTTGGCTGAAGCTATCGTGAAGTGTGCGGCTGAGACTACGGCTGAATCTACTTCTACTATAGTGAGTTTGCCGAGTGATGAGATGAAGGGACGTATTATCGGTCGTGAAGGTCGAAATATTAATACGTTTGAGCAAATTACCGGTGTTGATGTGATTGTGGATGATACGCCGGGATCTATTGTGATTTCCGGATTTGATTTGGTTAGAAGATATGTTGCGAAAGTTGCGCTTGAAAGGCTTATTGAGGATGGACGTATCCATCCTGCGAGAATCGAAGAAACTGTTGAAAAGGTGAAAGAAGAGGTAAATATGCTTATCAAAGAGCTTGGAGAAAAGGCTGTCCTTGAGACTGGAGTGAATGGGCTTCATCCGAATTTGGTAAAGATCTTGGGTCGTTTGAAATTCAGGGTTACTCACGGACAAAATGCTTTGAAGCATTCAATGGAGGTTTCTTTCTTGGCTTCTGCTCTTGCAGGAGAACTTGGTGCGGACATCTCTGTTTGTAAAAAAGCGGGACTTTTGCATGATATTGGGAAGGCTGTTGATCATGAGATTTCAGGTCATCATGCGAAAATTGGTGCTGATATTGCACGAAAATTTGGACTTCCCGAGGAAGTTGTTCATGCTATTGAGGCGCATCATGGCGATCCTGAGCCAAAAAGTCTTGAGGCGCAAATTATTCAGGCGGCGAATCTTATTTCAAATTCAAGAACTGGAGCAAATAAAGATAATCTCGATACTTATATTAGAAGGCTTACTGAGCTTGAAACGCTTTGCAATACCTTTGATGGTGTGAAGAAAGTGTTTGCGGTACAAGCTGGAAATGAGGTCAGAATCTTTGTTAATCCTGATGAGATCGATGATCTTGGGGCAATCAAAATGTCTCATGACGTTGCTCGTAGAATCGAAAAAGATTTCCACAGCCCAAATCCAGTGAAAGTTCATGTTGTGAGAGAAACAAGAGCGGAGGAATTTGCGGTGTAAAGGTGTAGATTTTATACTTGACTTAAATAATTAGCACTCTATAATATTGGGTGCTAATTTATTTAAATAACTGTTGTGAATTATGGCGAATATTCAACCTTTGGGAAATCATGTTGTGGTGGAGGCGATAAAGGAAGAGCTGACTTCTTCTTCTGGTATTATAATTCCGGATAGTGTTTCGAAAGAGAAGCCTATGAAGGGAAAAGTTTTGGCTGTCGGGCCTGGGAAAATGGCAAATGATGGAAAGACTGTGATGGCGCCTGATCTTGAGGTCGGAGACGTGGTTCTTTTTTCAAAATACGGACCTACGGAAGTGAAACTTGAAGGAAAGGAAGTTTTGATTTTGTCTGTCGATGACATCTTTGCGAAATTGAAATAATACGTTGAGCCATTTGGATATTTGTTTTTCCTAAGTCGTGTCGCATTTTGCAATTCTAACGTGTACGAATTGCAAAAAGTCTCGTCATCGTGATGACTCGACTGGCGACACAAGGACTTACTTAAAACAAATATCCAAATGGCTCTCATAATCATTATATTTTTTAAATAAAAAAATCATGGCAAAGCAAATTAAATTTGGAGATGATGCAAGACAAAGACTTTTGGCTGGTGTTGAAAAATTGGCAAAGGCGGTGAAAATCACCCTTGGACCGAAAGGAAGAAATGTGGTTTTGGATAAGAAATATGGCTCACCATTGATCACAAATGATGGGGTGACGATTGCGAAAGAAATCGAACTTCCGGATGCATATGAAAATATGGGAGTGCAGATGGTGAAGGAAGTTGCGACAAGAACAAATGACGTTGCCGGAGATGGAACGACGACTGCGACTGTGCTTGCAGAAGCGATTATAAAGGAAGGACTTCGGAATCTTACGGCCGGTGCAAATCCAATGAAGCTGAAAAGTGGTATCGAAAAAGCTGTGAAGCATCTTACTAAAGCGTTGAGTGAAATGGCTATAGATGTTGGGAATAGCAAAGAAATGATAGAGCAAGTTGCGACAATTTCGGCGCAAGATCCTGCGATAGGAAAGCTTATTGCTGAGATTATGGAAATGGTTGGAAATGATGGAGTTGTTCAAGTTGAAGAATCTCAGACGATGGGTCTTGAAAAAGAAGTTGTCGAAGGAATGCAATTTGATAATGGATATATCTCTGCATATTTTGTGACGGATCCTTCAAGAATGGAGGCTGTGTACGATGATGCGAAAATTTTGATTACTGACAAGAAGATTTCTTCAGTTCAGGAGCTTATTCCTGTACTTGAAAAAGTTGCTGGGACGGGGCGAAAGGAAATCGTGATTATTGCGGAAGATGTTGATGGTGAAGCGCTTGCGACACTTGTTTTAAATAAACTTCGTGGAATTTTTAATATTCTTGCGGTGAAAGCTCCAGGATTTGGAGAACGTAGAAAAGATATGTTAAAAGATATTGCTGTTTTGACAGGTGGAACTTTGATTAGTGATGAGATTGGGCTTAAACTTGAGAATGTAGAGCTTGAACATCTTGGAGAGGCGCGAAAAATTGTGGCTGATAAAGATCATACGACTATCGTTGAAGGAAAAGGAAAAAAGAAGGATATTGAAGCTAGGGTCGATGAAATAAAATTTGTGTTGTCAAAAGCGACTTCTGATTTTGATAAAGAAAAATTACACGAGAGATTGGCTAAACTTGGTGGAGGAATCGGACTTATAAAAGTTGGTGCGGCGAGTGAACTTGAGCTTAAAGAAAAGAAACTCCGTATCGAAGATGCTTTGAATGCAACTCGTGCGGCGGTTGCGGAAGGAATTGTTTCCGGAGGTGGAGTTGCGCTTTTGCTTGCCGGAAAATCATTGGAACATTTGAAAGGGGAATCTTTGGATGAAACTACAGGAATTAATATTATAAAGAGTGTTTTGTCGGCTCCGTTAAGACAAATTGCCGAGAATGCGGGGAAAGAGGGAAGTGTTGTGATTGATAAGGTTTTGAGTGCGGAAGATGGCGTTGGTTATGACGCTGATAAAGATGAATATGTAAATATGGTTGAGGTTGGAATTATTGATCCGAAAATGGTGGTTCGGAGCGCAATTGAAAATGCGGCAAGCGTTGCGGCAATTTTTCTCACAATGGAAAGCGCGATTTGCGATATTCCTGAGGAGAAAGATGGCTGTTGCAAAGCGAAGAAAGGTGGAGGGATGGAAGATATGATGTAGAAGAAGGTGAATTCTTTGCAAAAATATTATGACTATAGTATTCTTTGCCTTGTGTAAATTTAAAATAAAAAAATGAATAATAATAAATCTTCGTCTAGGGTTGTTGCTGTTTTTTTGGTAGGGACTTTTTTGTTTGGTTCGATTTATACGGCTATCGGGGCGACTGGAGATGTTCCTGTTTGGATGGGGGATACTGATGAAATTATTAATGCGAATAAAGATTATGTTTTCCCTACTCCTGCGGAGAGGGCTGCTCAAAAAGCTTTAGCGGATGCGGCGGTAAAGGCGGCGGCAGAAGAGGCAGTGGCGGATGCGGCGGTAAAGGCGGCGGCAGAAGAGGCAGTGGCGGATGCGGCGGCAAAGGCAGTGGCAAAGGCGGCGGCAGAAGAGGCAGTGGCGGATGCGGCGGCAAAGGCGGCGGCAAAGGCGGCAGAAGAGGCGGATGCGGCGGCAAAGGCAGTGGTAGAAGAATCGACTGGGCAACAATCTTCTGAGGATGCAGTGGTCGCAGAGGAAGCTCAAAAGTTGGTGGAAGAAGTCGCAAAAGCGGTGGGGGAAAAGGCAGCGGATGCGGCGGAAGATGCGGCGATTGAGCAGGCCATCGAAGAATCAAAGAGTGATTATACCGATGAAGAAAAAGGTGCCGTAAAAGAAGGCGTAGCAAGCGCGTTGGCTGAGGAACTTGATAAAACTGATGGGGAGTCTGTCAGGGTTTATTTAGGAAATGGTAAATGGGGAGAAGTTGATAAGGATAATCTAGACGGATTTAATCGACTTGCCGGACTTTATTCCGGTTCAGATAAATTTGGACATGATTTAAATAATAATGGAATTGATGATTCAATTGAGGCAGAGACCGGTACCGTTTCTTTTGATGAAGACAAAAAAGCGGCGGTTGAGGATGAAATTGTTTACGGTATTACAGAAAAAGAATCCGAGAAACCTGTTCTTGTTGCGGCTCCGGCTAAAGACAAAGAGAAACCACAGGTTCTTGGAAATGAGCCTTTATTTAAATTGAAGAATCCTAAGAAAATTTCCGGACAAAAAGTTGTTATTGAATTGAAAGATGAGGTTGGAAATGTTGTTGAATCTATAACGGTTTATACAGATGAAAATGGTGTTGCTGTTTATAAACCTTTAGCAAATTTAAAAAATGGAAAATATTCTATGTCTGCTGTGGATGCTGTGGATGCTGATGGGAATGTTCTTGCGATCAATGATTTTGAAGTTGATTCGGGTAAAGTGCCTGCGGCTCCGAGGTTGACCTTTGGAGACGAGCTTAGTATGGATCCTGCGGAAGATGATGTTGCAAGTCTTAATTATGGACAAGCTTCTGTGCTTGGGGCGGATGTTCTTTCAACAAATTCTTTTGATATTACCAAATATCTTATAAAAGCTTATATCTATAAATTTTTACCTTATCTTGATCCTCGTAATGAAGATATTTTTGCGGCGGCTGGGATTAATGTTATACAGGAAGAAAAACCTAAAGTTTTATATGGTTCTGCACAGCCGGGGACGAAGGTTTTTATTACATGGAAAAGTATCGTGAGGTCTTCTGTTGTAATTGCTGACGCAAATGGGAAATTCAAGGTTGAAGATCCCGTAGGTCCGGGAAATCATGAAGTTTTTGCGTTTGCGTATGATCCGAAGAATAATTTTGTAGGGAATGTTTCCTCAATATTTTTTAAGAAATAAGTGTTGCATAGAGGCGTAAAAATTCTTCACTTTATAAAAGAGATGTGTTAGTCTAAATAAAGATTAACATATCTTTTTATGTATAATGACGATGATATCATTGATTTAAGGGGAAAGCGTGTGAAAAATGAAGACGCCGAGTTTCGGATAGGCCGAGGGACTACTGTCATTGATGAACCTCAAGGGAAAGCCATTGGTGCTATGGGGGCTTCGTCGATTTCCGTTGCGGGAGAAGAGAGTCTTAAGCCTAATGATAAAGTAAAAATCAAATTTGATAAATTTGTGAATTTGATTGCGACGCATGCGTATGAGGATATTATTCGACAACATTCCGATGATGATGTGATAATTTCGACTGATCTTTTGGCGGATATTGCAAATGCTCATGATGAAGAAGAGTCTGATGCTGGGAAAAAAGTTCCGATGATTTTTATCATAGGAATTGTGCTTGGGGTAGCGCTTACGTATATTTTAATAAAAATGTAATTTCTAATTTATCAGAATGTCAAAATTGAAATATAAAAGGATTTTGTTGAAACTTTCAGGTGAGGTTTTCAAAGGAGATCTTGCTAGCGGAATTGATGGAAAAATTTTGATGAATTTTGCAAAAGATATAAAAAAATTGCAGGACATGGGAGTGCAAGTTGGGATTGTAATTGGTGGTGGAAATATTTGGAGGTTTAGAGATTTTCAACATTTAAAACTTGATCGAGTTACATCGGATTCTATCGGAATGATGGCGACGTGTATGAATTCTTTGGCACTTGAGGATGCGCTAAAATATGTTGGTGCAGATGTGCGAGCTGTTACGAATTTTCCATGTGAAAAGGCCATTGAAACTTATATTCCAAAACGTGCGGAAATGCATTTGCGAAAAGGACGAATCGTGATTTTCGCAGGAGGAACCGGTCATCCGTTTTTCACGACTGATAGCGCGGCGGCGTTGATGGGGCTTGAAATGGGTTGTGACGTTTTACTAAAAGCTACAAAAGTTGACTATGTTTACGATAAAGATCCTATGAAATTTAAAAACGCGAAGAAATTTACTAAGATGACTTTTTCTCAAGTGCTTGAGCAAAAACTTGGGGTCATGGATTTGACTTGCGCGAGTATGTGTATGGATGGGAATTTACCGATGATTGTTTTTAATCCGGAAAAAGCTGGAAATATTGCAAAAGCGGTGAAAGGTGAGACAATTGGAACTCTTATTACAAATTAAAATTAATAATTTAACAAAATTTATATGACGACAAATGAAGCTATTTCAAATGCGGTTAAAGAATTTGAAAAAGTTATGGTGCATTTGAAGGAGGAATTTTCAAGACTTCAAATTGGACGTGCGAATGCAGGGCTTGTGGAAGGCGCGAATGTTGAAATGTATGGTGTCACTCAGCCGTTGAAAAATATTGCGAATATTTCTATTCCCGATCCGCGAACAATTATGATTCAGCCTTGGGATAAGAGTTCGATTGTGCATATTGAGAAGGCGATTGTTGGCATGGGGACGGGCTTAAATCCGATAAGTGATGGAGTTTGCGTGAGGGTGCCAATTCCACCTTTAACAGAAGAAAGGAGAACTGATTTAACGAAACATGTTAGACGCTTGGCTGAGGATGCGAAAATTTCGATCAGGACTGCGAGGCAAGATGTACTTGGTATTTTTAAGCAATTAAAAGCCAATGATGAAATTACTGAAGATGATGTGTTTTCTTCGGAGAAAGCGTTACAAGTGAAGGTTGATGAGTTTAATGGAAAAATTGATGAAGTTACCACAGCTAAAGAAAAAGATGTCATGACGGTTTAAACTTTTGTAAATCATTAATTACTTTGTCAACTTCGTCGTTCTTTTCCTCGCTGTACTGCGAGTATAGCTCGTCAATAACTCCTTGTTTCCTCGTACTGAATGATTTAGAAAAGTTTCTTGTATAAAATAACCTCGTTCCTATGTCTTATGTTTTTACCGCTATTGTGTTTGTTGTGATTTTCTCGTTATTGATTTTGATTCACGAGTTAGGTCATTTTTGGGCGGCAAAAAGATCGGGAATAAAGGTTGAGGAATTTGGGCTCGGACTTCCTCCGAAAATTTGGGGAAAGAAATTTGGGGAGACGGTGTATTCTTTTAATTGGATTCCTTTCGGTGGATTCGTGAGGCTTTTTGGTGAGGATAGTTATGATCCGAGTATTTTAAAAAAGAAAAGAAGTTTTGCGGCGGCAAGTTCGAGGAATAGATTTAAAGTGGCTTTTGCCGGAGTTTTTATGAATTTCTTTTTGGCTTGGTTTTTGCTCTCTATTGGCTTTTCTGTCGGAATGAAGCCGCTTATCGGGCCTAATGAAGTTTTTGATTATGTGGATTCCGGACATGTTCAACTTGTTGAAGGATTGAAAATTAAAGAAATAGTGGACGAAAGTTTGGCGCAATATGTTGGAATGAAAAAGGATGATCTTATTTATTTTTTGGATGGGAAAAATGTTGGTGAGGAATTTTTGATGAGAATGAATACAAATCCGGTTGGGGCTTATAAAGTGAAAAGGGGCGGGGAGATTTTGTCTTATGAAGTGACGAATGAAATGGTCGAAAAAACGGGCTTACACTCGCTTGGGGTTGTTGCTGGAGATATTGCTGCGTTTCCAAGGATTGAAGTCTTTAAAGTGGATCCGGCCGGCGTTAATTATGCATATGGACTTCGTGATGGCGATATTGTTTTAAGCGTAAACGGAAAACAGGTTTTTTATGTGGATCAGTTCGAATCTTTGATTCGAGGGGTAAGTCCGCTTGAATATGAAATTTATAGAAATGGAGAGAGGCAGAAAGTGATTGTTGAGGTTCCTCAGACAAGAAAAGTTGTTGTTTCTGATGTGTTGGCGCAGAGTCCTGCGGCTGAAGCTGGGGTCAAACCTAGAGACGTGATTTTGTCTGTGAATGGAACAAATGTGACAGATAGCCTTGAGCTTATAAAATATGTTAGTGGGCATGCTACCGAGACTATTGCATATGCTATTGATAGAGATGGGGAGAAATTGTTTTTTGCAATTACGCCTAACGAGGATAAGAAAATCGGAGTGCTTTTGTCTGAGCTTATGAATTATAAAAATTTTGAGGATATGAGTCTTTACAATGTGAATGTCGTTTCGTCGGTGAATGAGGTGAAAGATGAGAGATATCCCGTACACATAGCTCTTTATAAGTCTTTTACAGAAATGGTGAAGGTGTCGAAACTTACTGCTGAATCTTTCGGGGCTTTTGTCGGAGGTCTTGTCACAAAAGGTCAGGTTCCTAATGATGTTGCCGGACCTGTTGGCATTGCTAGGATGACACATACTTTTGCACAACAAGGAATTATTGCTTTGTTGCGATTCGTGGCGGTGTTGTCGCTTAGCTTAGCGGTAATCAATATACTTCCTTTGCCCGGACTTGATGGTGGAAGAATTTTCTTTATCATTGGCGAAGTGATTTTAGGTAGAAGAATGAGCCGAAAAATAGAATCAAGGATTCATGTTTTGGGATATTTTCTAATATTAATTATGATCTTTGTCGTTACCTATAGCGACATAGGTCGATTGATAAAAGGGGAGTAGTCGGTTTTTTCTACAGTACGTGTCCTATGTTTTCTTTTGTTTATGCGGTGATGCGGGATTTGGAGTTTTTTTAGGTTGCGATGGTTGTCAAATATGTGATGTAGGATTATTGCGGTAGAGGAGATGTGTTGTCTAACTGTGTGGTTTTCCCTAAATATTGTATGTCTGGTGTAGGAAGTGCCTACTTGTAGTGTGTGGCTTATCGGTGAGGAAATCCCTTGTGAAATGGAAGGAAAATAAATACTATTTGGACTGCAAGGATTTTTAGTTGATTTAAGGGCAACGAGGCGAGCGCACGGCGCGAGCGCGAGCAAGCGAAGCGTGTGGCTATGCCACCGCTGAGCGAAGTGAGCTTAGTGGGCTAGGTGGGCATTTAAATTTTTGCGTTTACTATTCTTTAAATTTTCATATCATGACAAATCGTGAGCTTTGGACAAGCGTCTTAAATAGAATCAAGCCTACAATTCAGAAGGCTCATTTTATAACTTGGTTCCAAAATACTACGGTTTTGAAGAATGAAGGAGGGGTTGTGACGATTGGAGTACCTACGATGTTTGCAAAAGGCTGGATTTCAGCGAAATATAACATCAAGTTGATTCAGGCGATGCAGGAAGTGGATGCGACCGTTGAATCTGTTGTCTATGATGTTTGCGCGAGATTGTCTGAAAAAGAAAACAATGAAACTCCGGAGATAAAAACTTTTTTCAACGAAGAAGATGAGAAAAAAGTTAGAAAGGTTCGAAATATGAATGAAGTTGTCGTTAGGAAAGGAAGTGTTAATGGACATATTTCAAGCCAGATGTTGAATAGCAGATATGATCTTTCAAACTTTGTTGTCGGACGCGAAAATATGCTTCCACATGCGGTTTGTACGGCGGTTTCCGATAATCCGGGTGGAATGTATAATCCTCTTTATGTTTACGGAAGTGTTGGGTTGGGAAAGACTCATTTGGTTCAAGCTATTGGAAATCAGATTTTGAAAAATTTTCCCGATATGGTTGTGAAATATATTACTGCTGAGAAATTTGTGACTGAAGTTGTTGAGGCAATCGGCAAAAGATATATGGCGAGATTCAAAGATCAATATAGAAATGTGGATGTTTTTTTGATTGATGATGTGCAATTTTTTGCGCGAAAAGATTCTTCACAGCAAGAATTTTTCTACACTTTCAATGAACTTTATGATAGGAATAAACAGATCGTTTTGACTTCAGATAGACCACCAAGCGAGCTTGATGATTTGGATGAAAGGCTAAAAAGCCGTTTTGGAATGGGAATGGTTGTAGAACTTCTTTTCCCTGATTTCGAGACAAGACTCGCGATTTTGAATGAGAAATGTAAGGATTTTGAAGTGTTGATTGATCCGGAAGTTTTGCATTTTATTGCAAACAATGTCCACCATTCTGTTCGTGAGCTTGAGGGTGTTTTGCGTCAGGCTGTTGCGGAAAGCCAACTTAAAAATAGTGTTCCGACGATCAGATCTGTTGCGGAAATTATCAAGAGATTAAATAAAGCGCAGGAAATTATTGGTTATGATGTGAATGAAAAATCTGCAAAGACTTACGCGAAAACTTCAGAAGATGTTATGAAAATTGTCGCTCAATATTACAATATGAGTTTTGGTGATTTGATGGGGCAGGATAGACATAAAGAATACATGTTGCCAAGACAAGTTTGCATGTATTTGATCAAACATGAACTTGGTGAATCTTACGAAAAAATCGGTGACGGGTTTGGCGGCAGAAATCATACAACTGTTATGCACGCCTGCAAAAAGACGGAAAAACTACTTCGAAATGATGTTCGCTTAGTTCGCGATATTAATGCAATCAAGAGGGAGATGGGGATGTAGTAGGGATTTTTATTGCCATTCTATTGGGCTTTGCGCTAATATGTACGCGTTTAAAGTCAATAAATTCTTCAAATATGTATTATTCTCCTTATCGTGCGCAGAGAAGAGCTCCTTCGAGAAAGGGTTATATTATGCCGTTTTTGGTAATTTTGTGTGTTGGAATTATCGGAGTTTTGGTTTTTAATTTATGGGGTTTTATTTTTGGAGGAAGATCTGTGAATGGGGCGTATTTGCATATTTTGCAGGGGAGTGTTCAGATGAAAACTTGGAATACTCAGGACTTTTTTGGTGTTTCTTCCGACGCTTTGGTGCTTCAGGGAGACGAATTCAAGACTTCTGCTGATAGCAAAATTATTGCGGAATTTTTTGATGGGACGGTGATGAGAATTGCCGGAGGTAGTGATATAGTTTTGAGCGTGATTGATGATGACGAAAATAGCCCTGCGATAAGCCTTCTTGTTGTGAATGGCAAGGTTTGGGTTAATAAGGTTTATGGACAAACTGCGGGTGAGACAATTGTTGAAATCAGAGGCGATAGTGTTATAGCAAAATCTGACAAGCAAAGTATTTTTGATTTTGAAAATGAGACTGATGAGAATTTGAGAGTTGTTGCTGGAGATGCTGTTTCTGTCGATATCTTGAGCGAAACTGGTGATAAAGTTGTTGATAGCGAGATCGTAGGTGTTGGACAGGAAGTTGTTTTTACGGATGATGTCATGAAGAGCTATTGGGAATTTAGAAGTCCTAGTGTGCTTTCTATGCTTTCTGACATGTTTAAATCTGGTGAATTTTATCTTTGGAATATTGGAGAGGATAAAAATCCGACTAAGTTTATTAAATCTACAACTGGTGACGGTCAATTCGTAAGAGTTGAACCTGAGGTTATAGCGCCGGTTGAACTGACTATCGATACTGATGGAGATGGAGTGTTTGATGCTCCTGCACCTGACGTGGCCACTGATGCTACAAATCCGGATGGAACTAAAGTTGACGCTACTGCTACTCTTGCTGATGCTGTGAAAACTGGTGTTGATAAAGCAAAAGAGGTGGTTGTTCCAAAAGTTTCAGGGGTGGCGCCAACTGTTGTTTCTGTTGGAGGTGGACAGCCTGATGACAAAGGTGTGTATCAAGTTACGGCGAATCCTGCGGTGATTGCAGGAAATCCAAATGGTGCGGTTGCGATTGTCGTGAATGGTTTACAATTAAAGAAATTTAGAGTAGGGGATAAGACTTGGTCTTATTTTGCAAATATTGATTATGGTTATATGAAAGAAGGGGATAATGTTTATGAAATTTATGGACTCGATAAAGATGGCAATAAAACGCCAATGACAACGATCAAAGTGTTTTACAAGAAACCTGTTCCGGTAGAGGCTCCTGCGCCTGTAGAGCCAAAACCTGCGGAAGAAAAATCTGTGCAATAAAAATACTTTTCCTCTTAAAGGTATTTTTCTTTGTTTGTGCTGTGTTCTTCGTTTGTTTTGGAATAGATTGTTGTGCCGTTTTTTGCTGAGAGGTAAAACCAGAAGTCTGTGTTTGTAGGATTTAGTGTGGCGGAGATTGCTTCAATGTCTGGATTGCAAATTGGTGTTGGGGGGAGGCCTTTGATTTTTCGTGTATTATAAGGAGAGTCTTTTTGAAGATCTTCTTGAGTGATTTTGTTGTTGTTTTTTTCATATAATAAAGTCGCGTCTGCGCCTAGCATCCAGCCACTTTCAAATCTTTTCCACAAAATTCCGGCTACGATTTTTCTGTCATTTTTCCCGAAAACTTCTCTTTCTACTATTGAGGCCATTGTGATTATTTCCGGAATTGAATATTTTTTGAGCATTGAGCCGTTTGCGGTTATTGCTGTTTGCCATTTTTTTTCGAAATTATCTAATGCTTTATATATAAGGTCGTTTGGCTTGAAATCCGAAGGATCTAAATAATAAGTGTCCGGATAAAGGTAGCCTTCGAGCGGTAATGGAAATTTGCTTAGTGTGTTTTTGTCTAGGAATGTGTAATATTGCCATCCGTTGAAGGTTTTTATGGCGTTATTGAATTCACCGTCTTTGATTAGTTCCATTTCTACCAGTTTTTTGTCGATGTCTTTTATGGTTAATCCTTCTTGAATTGTGATGATGAATTCGGATTTTGATGAATCTATTAATGTATTTGCGATTTCTTCAGGAGTCATTGATTTTGATAAAATAAATCTTCCGGCGATTAGTTTTGAGGCTGTGCCGTGAAGTTTTCCATAAACGCGAAAGGCCAATGAGCTTTTTATAAGGTTTTTATCTTCGAGATTGTTTGCAACTTCATGTAATGTCGAATTCCTTTTTACTGTAAATGAAATTTCTTTGGTGTCGGACTTGTCGACAGGATTTTCGATGTTATTGAAATATGCCTTTGTGAAGACGAAAATATTGATTAGCAATATAGCTAAAATCAACATTAAGGTTTTTTTGTTTTGTTTTTTCATTTATAAGGAATTACATTCCCGGTAAGTTGAAATCAGGGCCCATTACGCTTTTCATAAGGTCTGCACCGATTTGCTGTGATTTCTTGACTGCTTTGTTGAAGCATTTCTCAAGTTTTTTCTCCAAATCTTCCTTTTTTTCGTTTGTGAGTTCCGGAAGTGTCACTTTTACGACGTTTTGCTCTCCGTCTATTACTACAGTTACGCCTTCGTCTTCAGCTTCGATATGCGTGTTTTTTAGTTGACCTTTTATCTCTCTGGCCTTTTTCTGGAGCCGATACATTTGTTTTGCTTTGTCGAACATAATTGGTTTTTTTAAGCGATTTTGGCCAACTATACCACATACTTATGATTTCCTCAAAAATTCTATTGCATGGGTAACTAAATTCGGCTAGACTGAGCCAGCAATTTATTCTTGAATGGTAAAAATTATGGATGCAATAACATTAGAAGTACAAAGCAGAAATGCTGAAGAAAGAGCCAAAGATTTGTTGGCAAACAATTTGATTCCTTTGGAATTTTACGGAAATGGCGTTGAAAATATATCTTTTAAAGTTGATTATCAAACTTTTAGAAGAACTTTTGTTAAAGCCGGGGCAAATACTATTATAAGTCTCGTTGTGGATGGCAAAAAAGGACCAAATGTTCTTGTTGGTGAAGTCCAATATCATCCGGTTAATGGAACTATGATTCATGTTGATCTTAGAAATGTAAAAATGGATCAGGAAATTACGACGAGCATACCTCTTACTTTTGTTGGAACTGCGCCTGCAGTGAAAAATCTTTCTGGAATTTTCATGGCTAAACTTGATGAAGTTGAGGTTAAATGTTTGCCAAATGCACTTGTTCATGAAATTGAAGTAAGTGTTGATTCTCTTGAAGATTTCCATTGTTACGTCAGGGTGAAAGATTTGACTGTTCCTGCTGGAATTATAATTATGAATGAACCTGAAGATGTAGTCGCGGTGGTTGTTGCTCCAAGAGCGGAGGAAGAACCTACGACTGTGGAGGCTGTTCCTGCAGAAGGTGGAGCTGTTCCTGCGGAAGGTGAAGCTGCTTCTGCGGAAGGTGAAGCTGCTTCTGCGGAAGGTGGTGAGGAGCAAAAGGCAAAATAATTCTAATGCGTTTTTGAGGTTTTTGTTGCATTTTGATTTAAAAGTGCAATAATATTAACTGAGTTATTTGTTGTGCTTATGAAGAAAATTATTTATTCAGTTATATTGGTTGCCATTTTCGGCCTTGTTTACGCTGGGTGTTCTGTTTTTGGGGCGAAGGTTGAAGATGTTTTTTCTATTGAGTTTTATATTGATGATGGAAATATTCCGGATGATTATTTCTCTGTTTCCACTCTTAAATTGATTCCAAGTCCGGGAGATAGAACTCTTTCTTTGGATTACGGACGTACTTATCCGAAGGCTGAGGGAAGCGTTAAAGCTCAAAATCCAGATGTTAAAAACAATGGAGTTGTGGGTGGAGAATTTTATGATCGTTTTGAGGAGGCTGTAGCTTTGATTTTGGATGGAAAATTAAAAAATTCTGATTCGTATGATGCTTCTACTGGTGTCGGAAAATTTGCTGTTTCGCTTAATCTTAAAAATGGGAAAAATCAAAAATATGACTATAGTATGATACAAAATGACGTGGAATTTGATCCTGTTAGATCTTTATTCCTTGATGTTACAAATCTTTTTAGTCAGGATGTTTATTAAAATTTAATCAAAACAAAATGAATCTCAAAAATTATGTTATTTCTGAGGCGAAAAATGCTATTGCGATTTTGAAGTTTGATAAGGTTATGATGGCTCATGTTGCAGGGAAATCCGATGCGACCAGAAACGGTATTATTATTCTTGTTGTTCCGGCTGTTTTTAATATTATTTTTGGATCGCTTAGTTTTCCTTCTGGATTTTCATCGATTTTTTCAAGGTTTCTTGTTTGGCCGCTTTTGATTCCGGTGTTTGCTTTTGTTGGAATGATTTTTGGGGTTAGCTATGTGGCTAGAAAATATTTTCATGGAGTAGGAAATGATATTGGATTTTTCAGAGTTTTATCTTATGCAGGGGTTATTTCTTGGCTCTCTATTCCCGTTGCGGTTCTTTCAATGATTGGAGTTTTTGACATTTTTAATCTGCTTAGCATTATTAATTTGGCGGTGGTGATTATGGTTTTTGCGGTTTGTTATCATTTACTTTTGGATTACCACAAAGTTCATAAAGATGATGCTGTAAAGATAATTGCGATCGGTGTTGTCGGATATTTTGTGTTTCAGTGGATTTTGGGGAAAATTTTGGTGGGTAGCGTGTATAGATATTTTTAAAGATAGAAAAGGCAAAATTAGAGTTATATCTCTTCGCAATTTGTTTGTGCAGTTTGGCATATCTAACATGTACGATATGCCAAAAATTCAGGCATCATGATGCCTGAATTGGCACAAAAATAAATTGTTCATAGACATAACTCTAATTTTGCCTTTTCTACCTTTAAAAAAAGGCTGTTTTGTGGTATAATGTTTAGATATAAATTAGCTATAAATGGATAATAAAAAAGGACAAAATGTTGGGATAAATCCGTTTGCAGATGATGCGAATGTTGCAGGTGGGGCTCAGTTTCCCGATGATGCTGTTCCAAATGAAGATAAAACTTCCAAAAAGAAGGAGAAAAAGATGAGAAAGCCTAAGGTTATTGATCAAGATTTGGAGGAGGATAAGATGGAGGTTAAGCATAAAACTAAGAAAAAAATTAAAGGTTATGAGAATGATGTTAAGCAGTATGTGAGTGAAGTTGCGTCAAAGGGACAAAGGTCTGAATTTAAAGATTCTCTTGAGGAGGAAGGCGTTATGGCCGATAGTGATATTGGCGTTAAGAAGAAACGAAAGAGGAAGAGAAGGAAGAAAAAGGTTGTTGCTGATAATATTGAGGAGGAAAATGTTCCTTCTGTTGGGGCTACTGAGGCTAGTCCTGAGGCGGATGATTTTGCCGAGGAAGCTGTCCCTGAAGTTGTTGATGAAGAGGATTCGAAAGATATGGATATTGAGTTGGATGATGAAATTGTTGAAGAACCTGTGGAAGAACAAAAATTTGAAGCTGTGATTCCTAAGGAGGAAGAAGATGTGGCCGTGAAAAAGGCTGTGGTTCCTTCGGAACCTGAGGTCGTTGAACCTGAAAAAGTTGTAGTGCCACCAGTGCCACCAGTGCCTGAAGAAGCGCCTGATATATCGGAGACTTTTAATCCTTTTGGAGACGGTGTTGTGGATGATGATGATATCTCCAAGGAATCTACTGTCGTTGAAGAAAAAAAAGATGAAGGTGCTTCTATAAATCCTTTTGCTGAAACTTCTCAGAAAGAATTGGAAGATCCGAAATGGAAGGAAGAAAAGCCTAAGGAGGAAGTTGTTGAAGAGGTCTCACAAGCGCCTGCTACTACGCCTGAAGTTGTTGAGGCGAGGATAGTGCACGAAGAGCCGAAAAATGTTGAGCCGGAGGTTAAACCTATGTCTAAAATATCACCTGAGGTTATAGCGTCTAGTGAGTTTGATGATGGGGGATTCTTTTATATGCTTGAACAAGCTGGGATAACGAAGGGCAAAATTCTTGGGGTTTTTGTGGCGTTGGTTCTTGTAATCCTTGGAATTATCGGGATATTTTATGTGCCATTTGGAGATATTTTTGGAGGAGGTGAAAAAACTGAGACCTTAGCGGAAGATCAGCAGAAAGAGGAAAAACAAGATGTCCAAAAGCCTGTTGTGGGAACTCCTGAAGTCAAAGAGGGTACGGATGCTTTGAATATGAGTGAAATTCTTGGTAATGAATATGACTATTTGATTCTTGGTAGTAATAAAATTTTGGGTGCGTTTTTTGCATTGAAACTTGGTGGGGAATTCGTGAGTCCTGAGCATAGATTTGCTTATTACATGCGGTATTTGAATGAAATGCAAAATCTATATGCTACTGATATTTATAAATTTTTGGATCAATCGTATGACAGGAGGGCATCTCTGACGAGTTTTTTGACTAAAATGAAGAGTGAAATAGACAATGCCAAGCAAATTCAAAATGAGGTCGCAAAGGCGGCGGCAAATATAAATGTGGCTAGTCTTTCGGCTGGGGAGCAGAGAGATCTTTTTGAGAAAGAATTTTTTGCGGATACAAAAGATTTGAGAGGACAAGATTCTTTCAATAATCTTGAAAAATTTGTAGGGTTTTCGCAAAGTGCAATAAGACTTCGTGCTTATTACAAAGCCTATAATTACATTTCTGACATGTACATAAATTCTATTAAGAAACTTGAACCAAGGTATAAAGATATTTCTGCGAATTTTGATGCATTAGTGAGGGGTATACACGTTTTTGATATACCGGACTCCGATATAAATGCAATTATTCGTTTATCTCAATAGGGAAAAGTAGTATACTTTGTTTGGGTATTTTTTCTTGAACATAGTATGGTTCAAAAGGTTTCAAAAAAAGTGAAATTATTTGATTCTGAGCGGTTTGAGCGTGCGCTTTCTCTTGCGAAGAATCATGACGCTTGTTGTATCTCCGCGCTGGACATCTTGGTGCCTATGAATCCAGATGAGGATACGGTTATTGCCTTGCTTGTGAAGGATCTTTTTCTTAGAGAAATTTTGACGGAAAAAGAGATTGAGGAATCTTTTGGAAAAGTTGTATTGGATCTTATTCTTGCTGTAACCAAGATCGAGACTTTGAGTTATAAAGAAAATGATCGGACTTCCAGACTTGAGATTTTGAGAAAAATGTTTTTGACGATGGCTAAGGATATCAGGGTTGTTTTGATGAGTTTGGCTTGTAGGCTTCATAAACTTAAAGATTTTCATGGAGTTTCGGATCATGTCGCATTTGCAAAGGAAACTCTTGATTTGTATGCGCCTATCGCGGATAGGCTTGGAATTTATAATGTGAAAACAAGTCTTGAGGATCTTTCTTTTAAGTATACGAATCCTGTTGAATATAAAAATGTCTCAGGAAAACTGAAGGAATTAAAGAAGAGTTGTGAAATCTCTATAGCTTGGATTAAGAATAGATTAACGGATTTTTTTGCGAATCGGGGAGTGATTGCTGATGTTTCAGGTAGAATAAAAGGTGTTTACAGTATTTATAAAAAACTTAAAAAGAAAGGACTGAATTCTCCTGAGGATTTGTATGACATTTTTGCAATAAGAGTTGTTTTACCTGAGAAAAAAGACTTGTTGGGGAATTTTCAAGTTGAACATCTGTATTCTGTGTTGGGTCTTGTCCATAGCGAGTGGAGGCCTGTTACAAGAAGATTTAAGGACTACATCGCCGTTCCAAAAGCAAATGGATACAAGAGTCTGCATACTGTCGTTTTGGGGCTTGCTCCAAAGGATATGGATCAGCCTGTTGAAATACAAATTAGAGATGAAAAAATGCACATGGATAGTGAGTTTGGGATCGCTTCACATTGGGTTTATAAACAGAATGGGAATTCAAGTGTGGAGGCGCTTAAGGCTTATTCTGATTGGGTGAAGGGAATTGCTGATATTCGGGAGGGGCTTAATGATTTGGATGTTTTCAAAGATAAAATATTTGTGTTAACTCCGCGTGGGGAGGTTCGTGATTTGATTGCTGGATCTACTCCTATTGATTTTGCGTATAGTGTTCATACCGACATTGGGAATAGATGTATTATGTCAAAAGTTGACGCTAAGATTGTGCCTCTTGATTACGAGCTGAAGAATGGAGAAGTGGTTGAAATTATTACGAGAAGTGATGCAACGCCGAAATTACAATGGCTTTCTGTTGTCAAAAGCGGGTTTGCGCGAAATAGAATAAAGGCTTATTTTAGCTCTTTAAACAGGGATAATAATATAAAACTCGGGCGTGATATTTTGAATACTTATTTGGAAAGAATTGGGAAACCTTTTTTGGATCAGAATTATAGTATTTTGAAAAGATATCTGGGGAAAAATTTGAATTTGGTGCAAAGAGAAACGATTCTTGAGGAAATAGGGAAAGGTGGAAGGCCTGCACATGAAATTGTTAAGAAAATTTATCCTTACGAGGAAGCTGTTGTTCATTCCGTCGTCATGCCTGCGAAGGTCATTAAGAAGCCAAAAAAAGGTGGTCTTGAACAGAGCGTTGTTATAGAAAAACAGGTTTTGATTGGTGGAGAAGAAGGGCTTCCTATAAAATTCGCTGCATGTTGTGAGCCAAAATTTGGAGATAATATTCTTGGATATGTGACGCGCGGAAATTGTGTTACGGTTCACAAAATGGATTGTAAGATGATTGGGGCTCTTAATTATGATAGATTTGTCGCTGCTCATTTTAAAAATATTTCTGACGAAGGGCCGAAATATATTGTGGGGATCAAGGTTGTTGTTATGTCTAGAATAGGGCTTATGAATGAGCTCACTGCGGAAATGGCCAAATTAAATATGACGATAAAAGATATTCAATTGAAGGAACTTGGGGATGCTGGGCTTCATGAGGATTATTTTTTATTGGAAATGGATAATCTGGATAAGTTCGATATTATTATAGATAGGCTTGAAAATATAAATGGTGTGATGAAAGTTTCCAGAGCCAAAAAAGAAAATGAGAAATATGTCGCAAGCGCGCATGGAAGGCGAAAAACTTCTAGTGGTATAAAAAAGAAAGCTTAGAAATCCAATAATTTATTTAGATATTTTGAGATATAAGAATCTTCTTCTTTTGTTGTTTTAATTTTTTCTATTTCTGTGAAAGTTTTTGTCTTTATGAATTCGAAAAATTTGATGTATTTATCTGAAATGTGCATTGTGCTGTCTTTGAAGTTCGGAACGATTCCAAGTTTGTCCATGAGTTTTATTGCGAATGCGGTGTAGATTAAGTGTGGTTTTTTTGATGTCATTAAATGCATAATGGCTTTTCTCATGAGGCTTATCAGGTTTTTGTATTTTTGTTCTTCGAAAAGTAAGGCGTTTGCGATTTCCGCGATTTTTAATGCGCTTTGAAATGTTTCGAGTTTTTCAGCTTTTTTGAGAAGGGTTTCGTTGCTGGAAATTTCTGTTATGATTATGTTTTGTGGGCTGAAATAAAGGGAGACTTCTGCGATGTTTAGCGTTTCGATGTGTCCCGTGAATTTGCTTAAAATTTTTCTTCCTCCTTTTGCGTATGCTTTTATTTTGCCTAATTCTTCCGAATATAAATAAACAAGTCTATCGGATTCTCCGACATTCTTGTGGCCTAAAATTATGCATTTTGTGGTTACTGATTTAGATATTCGTGTACTGCGATTAGAGAACTTGTTACGCTTAATGCGATTGTTGCCAGAATTTCGCCTATGATGATTTTGATGATTTCAGAATTTTGGAATGTCATTGAAATTCCATAGGATGAGATGTCGATTTTTTGTGTGATTAATGCGAACATTCCAAGGCTTAGGACGATCGCAAGAAGTCCATAAATTATGCTTTCTATGATGAATGGAAGTCTGATGAAAGAATAAGATGCGCCAACGAGTTTCATTACTTCGATTTCTTTTTTGCGATTAAAAATCGTGATTTGGATTGCGTTTAAAATGATTAGTGCGCCTCCGACTATGAAAATTGCAATGAGCCAGAATACGATTTGGCCTGCGAAATTTGTGATTTTTACGAGATTTTGTGCGGCGCTTGTGATGAGTGATGCGTTTTCGGAACTGTTCGCTTCAAAGTTTGAAAGGTAGGTACTGTATTTTTCTTGTGATAAAAATTCTGTTACGGTTTTGTAATATTTTGGATGTATGGTTTTTATGTTTATGCTTGCAGGAAGCGGATTTCCGAGGTTGTATTTTTCAAAGGCGCCTGAAATATCCGGATGTAATTTGTTGATTTGGGTGAGAGCGTCTTCTTTTGAAAAGTATGTGGCGCTTTCTACTCCTTCAATGTTTTTTAAATCATTTGTAATTGAAATCATTTGTTCGTAGGATGTGCTTTCTTTGAGGTAGGCGACGATGTCTATTTTTTTATTTAAATCTGAAAGTGCGTCTTGCGAAATGAAATTTACAAGTAAAATTGTGTTAAAAATGAGCAAAATAACCGCTATCACAAATATTACGGCTACTGATAAAAATTTATTTCTCCATACATTCGAAACTGCGAGCGAAAAACCGCGTTTAATCAGGTTGAGTGATGAGGGTATTTGTTTCATGAGGATTTGGTTTACACTGTGAAAGATTATATTTAATTATTGAAGATTTGTACATATCAGGACGATATGGCTTTAGTCTGACGATTTTTGTTTCCAGTCCAAGCTCGATTATCATTTTGTCGAGTAAATATGTGAATGCGAATTGATCGTATCCAAGCGCGATAATGTTGGGTTTGTAATTTTTTATTACTTTTGTTTTATCTTTTGTGTCGCCCAAAATGACTTTGTCCGCCCAAGATGTTTCTTCGAGTGCTTTCATTCTTTCTTTTTCGTTGTGGTCTGGAAGAGCGCCTTTGATTGTTTTTACTGTGTTGTCGCGCGCTATTATTGCGATGATTTCGTCACCAAGCTCGCGTGCTTGTGAAAAGAGATTTTCGTGACCGGCATGCAGGTAATCAAATGTTCCGAAGACCATTACCAATTTTTTTTCTTTTTCGTTTTGCATTTATTTTTTTAAAATTTTCTGCTTATAAAATTGTTGGAATCGCGAGATTTATGATTATTAGTGAGATCAAGGTGATTATTATCAATGATATTAGGAAAATGTCCAGCGTTTTATGTGATTCTTCCGGATTAGTGAGGGATATTCTGAGGGAACATAGTCCATATATCATTCCTGTGAGAATGAATGGAATTTCCATGGTTTTGTTCACGATATAGCTTGTTTGTGCAAATATATTATTTGCTATAAGCATGCTGGATCCGAGATGGATGATTCCTATCGCAATAAAGAAGATTAGGGAAACTCTTTTTATGTTGAGAAGTGTGTTCATTTTTGTTTGTGGCTGTCAATGAAGGAATTTTAGCTTAGTTCTTGCTTTTTGGCTACTTTTTTTGTAGAGTTTCGGCATGTTAACAGAAGAACAGGTAAGACATGTAGCGAAGCTTGCAAGGCTTAAACTAACCGACGAGGAGGTTAAAAAGTTTGCCGGACAATTATCCGGAGTTCTTGAATATGTGGATATTTTGAAGGAAGTTGATACGGAAGGAGTGGAAATTACGAGTCAGGTGACGGGTTTGAAGAATGTCATGAGAAAGGATGAGGTTGTTGCGAGTACGGCTACGAGAGAGGAACTTTTGGCTTGTAGTGAGCTTGAGGTTGATAGCAATCAAGTAAAAGTGATGAATGCAATTAAATAAACTTAAAATTAGTGAGGCGGCAAAAGGGCTTAGAGAAGGTAAATTCTCTTGTGAGGATTTGATGAAAGATTGTTTGGCGGAGATTTCTCTCAAGAATAAAGATTTGAATGCGTATATTTTTGTTGATGAGAAAATGGCTTTAGCTGAGGCAAAAGAGATGGATAAGAGGTTGGAAAAAGGTGAAGATTTGGGGCATTTGATGGGAATTCCTTGTGCGATGAAAGATATTTTTAATACGAAGGGAGTGAGGACTACCTGTTGTTCTCCTATGCTAAAAGATTTTGTTCCTCCATACGATGCGGAGGTCGTGAAACGGCTTAGGAATGCGGGAATGGTGATGATTGGAAAGACGAATATGGATGAGTTCGCGTGTGGTTCAAGTACTGAACATTCATGTTTTGGTGTAACGAAAAATCCATATGATGTTTCGTGTGTGGCAGGAGGGTCGTCTGGGGGAAGTGCGGCGGCGGTGGCTTCCGATATGTGTATTTATGCTACAGGAACTGATACAGGTGGGTCGATTCGTCAGCCTGCTTCACTATGCGGTGTTGTGGGAATGAAAGTGACTTATGGTCGTGTTTCAAGAAGTGGCGTGACTGCATTGGCTTCTAGCTGGGATACTATTGGTCATTTTGCGAAAAGTGTTGAAGATGCTGCAATTGTTTTAAATGTAACTGCAGGAAAAGATGCAAAGGATTCTACGACTCCGGATATAGAGGTTCCGGATTATACTTCGTTTTTGGGAAAAGGTATAAAAGGGCTTAAGATAGGGATTCCTAAGGAATATTTTGGAGAGGGAATTGACAGCGAAGTTTCTGATAAAGTAATGGAAGTTGTGGTGAAGTTGGAAAAAGAAGGTGCGAAAGTGGTGGAAGTTTCTTTGCCAATGACTAAATACGCGATTGCTGCTTATTATGTTTCAATGCCGGCTGAACTTTCTGCGAATTTGGAAAGGTACGATGGAATAAGATATGGGAAAAAACCTGTAGGTAGCGCTCCGAAGGATTTGGTTGATTATTATTTTGCGGCTCGTGGAGAGGGATTTGGAAGTGAGATTAAACGTAGAATAATGATTGGAACTTATGTTTTGTCGGCTGGATATTATGATGCGTATTATAAGAAAGCTCAGAAAGTTCGTACGTTAATTATTCAGGATTTTAATAAAGCTTTTGAACAGGTTGATGTTTTGATTGCTCCTGTAAGTCCTTTCCCCGCATTTAAGATAGGGGAGTTGGCTGATGATCCACTTGCGATGTATATGGCGGATTCATTGACGCTTCCTGTTAGTGCGGCTGGTGTTCCTTCGCTTGCAGTTCCGGCGGGAATGTCGAAAAGTGGCTTGCCAATAGGCTTGCAAATCATCGCGCCGCAGTTTGAGGAGGGCAGGTGTTTTACGGTTGGGGATGTGGTTGAGAAAGTTCAAGCAGAATAAAGGAAATGCCAAAAACATTCCCGAGAGCTTAGACTTCTTGTTTCGTGAACAAGCTTTTGTCTAAAAAAACGTAATGCACTCTCGGAAATATTTTTGGCATTTCCTTACGGATGTATTCAACTTTTCTAAATTATCCGACGCTTAGGACATCGTGATGCTCGTCTTTTTTAGAAATATTTTCTCAAATATATTTCTTTCTTTTTAGAACAATGATAGATTCTTTCTGTAAATATCTTCAGCTGTTTCTTCTCTGTCTGCGATTAGGTTTTTTGTGCTTTTAATTGGTTGCAGGAGTTTTGTTTTGATGTCTTTGGATTTTTCCACTTCATCAAGGATTTTTGCGAATTTCCAGCACATGTCGAAGATTGCGCGTTGGCTGTTTGCGATTTGTTGGCTTTCTATAATCATTCCGATGAGTTCGTCTTTGAACGAAATGATTGCGACTTTGTCGTCGTAAATGTTTATTTCGTTTGTGAAATCGAATTGATCAGGGTTAATGATACGCATTTCACGGAAGTATTTTTGGTCCAGTTCATGCACTTTTTTGCCGTAATCGTCGTTTTGGCAAATTCCGCGTAGGAAGATTTTTTTCTTTGCTCTTTTCTCTACATATTCGATGTCGTAATTTGGCCATGCGTTTCTTATTTCCAGAGAATTTGAGTAATTTAAAATCTCGGTTTTGCTCGTAAGTGTGTCTGCATAAATGGCTTTTATACCTTCAATTCCTTCGAAATATCTTACTCGTGGATGTGACACATCGCCTGTTAATTTTTTTAGTTTTGGCAGTGCTATGCGAAGAGAATTTGTTCTTTTTTCAAATTCTTCAAGAAGAGTTTCCGGCTTGGTGGCGGTGAAATATTTTATTTGTTTCTTTGTGAAATGGCTTATTACGCCGCGTTGTTTTAGTTTTTCAAGAATGTCGTAAGTCGTGACTCTGTTTATTCCTGCTTTTTGTGCGATTTGTGAGACGGGGGAGGTGCCCGCTTCTGTTGAGGCAAGATAAACTTTCGATTCTTTATCTGTAAGGCCGAGGCTGGTAAGTATTTGAATAAGCTCTTTTTCCATGATGGTGTTGATTTATGAAATAGAGATTTTGTGACATCGATTGTATGTCTTTTTCTTGCGGTTTTCTTGGGTTTGCCGAAATTTTGTTGTAAAACTCTACGACAAATTTACGAAGTAGATTTTAACAATTAGTTTTTCTTACAGCAATCAATTATGAATTTTTCTATTGCGAGTTTGTGGTGACTATTGTCTCGAGATGAAGTTTTTATTTGTCCCGTTTTGAAGTCCGTATCTATTTTAAGCAATTCTTTGTAGATTTCAATGAGATTTTTTTCTGTGAAATTTTTTGATTGTGATGTCATTTTTGTGACGATAAAAGGGTGTAATGCTAATTTTTTTATTATGCTTTGGTGTGGCTCTTTTCGCTGTAGCATGTCAGAAACTTGGATTAATAGTCTGAAATGTCTGACAATCATGAAGAATATTTTTGGAACGTCTCCTTCTGATTCTTCGAGAATTTGTAGAATGCTGATTGCTTCTTTTTGTCTTTTCTCTGCGATAGAATCGGTTAAGTGAAAAATTGATGCGGAGAGAGTGGGGGATACTAATTTTTCTATCATTTCTTTTGTGATTTCTTCGCCGTTCGCGAATGTTTTTACTTTTTCGTATTCGCTTGAGAGTGCCCAAAGACTGTCGGAAACGTGATCTGCCAATACTTTTGCAGAGATGATTGATATTTTTACATTTTCTTTTTTTGCTTTGCTCATTATCCATTGTGCGCTTGCTTGAGGGGAAAGTGGTGTGAATTCTTCCACCTTGCCTATTTGTGTGATTTTTTTGTATAGAGATGAGGTTTTTGTGATGCCTGCGTTTTCATAGAAAAATAATACGCAGAAATCAGGTGTTTTTGTTATGATTTTTGCCATTTGTTTTTGTTCTTCCGCGTTTCTTTCATCGAAAAAATCTTTTATGATGACGAGTTTTTTTTCTGATAAGAATGGGAGGGATTGAAGGTCTGTTTCAAAGTTTTTTAGATCTAATTTTGCGCCGTCCAAAATTTCGACACTGCTATCTTCCCCGTATTTTTTTGAAAATCCGTTTTGGTAAAATTTTAGTTTTTGGTTTGACGAAAAATTGTCTGTTCCGAAGAAGAGGAAGATGTTTGTTTGATTTTCTTGTGTTGGTTCTGTCAATGTTGTTTGTTAATGTTGGGTGATATTATAACCTGAAGATATGTTTTTATGGAAATGGAAAAAAACCTCCGGTTAGGGAAGGTTCTTTTGTGGGATGTGTGGGTGCGAGCGTGTCGTGGGTGCGAGCGTGTCGTGGGTGCGAGCGTGTCGTGGGTGCCAAAGGCTTACGGAATCAACGATTGTGTGATGTTTAGAAGGTCGCTTAGGCCCGGTGGGGTGTTTAGCAAGATTCGTTCGTCGTAACGGACGGTGATGGCTCCTTCGTCTTTTGTAGGATCTCCGGCGCCTGTACGGGTTTTGAATAATTCGGTGACATTTCCAATCAAACTTCCGTTTATAACAAGTCTGCGATCTGTTGTGCTGTTTTCATTGAAATATAAATCTCCGGAATCGTTGATTGTCGCATTTGTGATTTTCCCGTCGTCGTTTTTGTTGTCTGTATCAACTGCCATGATTATCGCGTCGATTTGGGTGACATTGTTATCTATGATTATGTTTCCGTCGATTACGATGAATGCGGCTGATGGAATCTTTTTTGGATTTGTGTAATCTGTTGTTCCATATTTGATATCGGATTTGATATGAAGTGTTCCGCCTTTTACGATGTATGTTTGGCCTGCGGGAACTTTTTCGGATTTATTTAGGGCGAAAGAATTGATTTCGAAGGTTCCATTTTCTCCGATTATAAGTGTTCCGCCTTTTTTGACGAAGACTCCGCTTTGTGCATTATCAAGATCTTGCAAGTCTGTCATGCTTGAGATTTGTTGCTTTGAATTTTTTAGGTTGTTGCTGAATCTTGAGATTCTTTCGACATTGGCCTTGATTGAGTCGTTGATGTAGGCTTCTTTCCAAGTTTCGGCAACGTCTGCACGCATTTCACAAATGGTACTTGAGAAATTTTTGAGGATATCATCGTATCCTTTTACATTTGTTCCTGTGTTACTGTAGCGACAAATGTCATGTGATGGTACTTCAAGGAATTTTGCTTCTTCCGGTAGGTCGCCGTTACCTGCGCTTGTTGCTTGTTCTACTTGTTCTTTTTCAGGTTGTACCACAAGTCCCGGGGTGCTTTTCACTTCGGAACAACGTGATACGTCGACTCCTGTGGATAGTGCGTCGTAGAAGAATACATCGCCGGCTTGTCTTGTAAGAACGTAAGGACAGATCACGATGACTTTTGCGGAGACTGAGTCTTCTTCTGTGCTTTTGTCGAGCATTGTAGCTTTGAATTTTGCGTTGTTGTTGAATTCTTCTCCACAACCGTCTGCTGTGGAAAGGTTTTTACATGCTGATTCGTCAATGGTTTTTGTGATTTTCATTTGGACTTTGATTTCGATGACTGTGTTTTTTAGGTTTGTTTGTATGTTTTTGAATGGTATTGCGTTGCCATTTTTGAAGTTGATTACGACATCCGTGAAAGTTGGATTGTCGATACAGATTACAGTGTTATTTTGACTTCCGTCTTTACAATTGTGTTGGTTTTGGAGTTCGTTTAATTTGAAATTATATCCAGTGAAGGATGTGTCTTCAGTTTCATTTTGATAATCGCCGTCTTTTAGAAGGGTTCGTTTTGCATTGGGACCTGTGCCTTCTGTGGCATTGATTATCATGCCTCTGTATTGCATTGTTCCCTTTTTGTCACCTTTGATGATTCCGTTTGACATAGTTTTTTCTGAGATGTCTACTTCTTCGGCGGAATTTGCTTTGAATTGGATCTTGTATGTGACAAGTTTTTTGCTTGAGGAAGCGCCCATGTTTAGGATGTCTTTTGTCGTGTTTGTTGGTTTTGGGTTTGTCGCATAGACTGATTTTGTCATGACGGGACTTCGTAGTGTTTTTGCGCTGATTGTGTCGGAACAGTCTTCTATTTTGTCTCCGTTTTCGTCCTCTGCATAGACTTCTACGGTTGTGCCGTCTTCTGCGTTTTTAAGAGAATTTTTGAGGGAGAGTGTTTTGTCTTCCGGTTGGCCATTGCTCCATGTTCCTTTTTTATCTGTGACTTTCCAAACGTATGTAAGATTTTTTTCTTCGTTTTTTGGAGAAGTTGTTACATCAAGTTCGAATAATTGTTTTGATGATTTTTTTGCGAACCATGGGCTTTTTGGAGTCTTGATGCTCAAGCTTTTACAGATTGTAGGTTTTTCAGGGGTTGGTTCTGCCGTGATTGTGGCTTGTGGCGGAGCTGGGTTTGCTGTGATTGAAGCTGAACATTTTGGGATTTTTGTGCCTGTTTTGTCTAAGGCTGAGATTGTAACTTTTGTTAAGCCTTGAGCATTTTTTAATGTGTTTGTGAGAGTGCCTGTTGTGTCTGTTTTCTTTCCTGTGTTGCTCCATGTTCCGGTTTTGTCTGTTTCCCAAGAATATGTAAAGTCGCCTTCTTTGTTTGCCGGAGTTGTTGTGACTTTGATTTCGAATGGATCGATTGTCATTCCGTCGGCGGTCCATGTTCCTGCAGGGGTGACGATGCTTAGAGCGTCACAAACAGGTTCAGGTTTTGGAGTCGGTGGTGTGTAAGTTAGAGGGAAGGATTTGTCACAATCAGCGGGAGTTGAGAAATTTTCCGCTTTGACTTCCAAGGCTTTCTTGTCTGAGACTTTTACGTCGCTATATGTGACGAGGTAGGCTGTTTGGCCGTCTGCGACTGTTTGAGATGGAAGGAGTGTGAATAATGTTTTCAATTTGCCTTCGGCTGTAAGATTTTCGTTATGGCTTAGGTCGTTTAATACTATTAATTGAAGTGATTTCAGTAATGGGTCGCTCGACATTGAGACTATTGATCCCATGCCTTGTTTTACCGAGAAAACATTTTTTTCCGTGACCGGTTTTGAATATTGGGCTTTTGCTCGGACTTGGTAAATTCCGTTTGGAGCAAGAGATGGAGCTTTGTTTGTGTCTACATCTATGACTGATATTTGTTTACAAGTTAATGGTTCTTCAGGTTTGATTTCGGGTTGTAAAATCGAGATGTCGGCTTTACATTTTTCTGAATAAAGAGGGCTTGATTTGTCGATTGTTGCGGTGATTTGGCCGACTTTGTCCGCTCCTGAGAATACAAGCGGAAGGTTTTTTATTGTTGTTGAAAATTTTCCCGCTTCTGTGTTTTTGTTTTTTTGTGAGTCTGTAAGTGTTCCGTTTGTGTTCCATACGAAGTTTAATTTTGTGTCGTTTGGAAGGGTGTTTTTTTGGTTGTCTTTTGTGTTTAGGGAAAGCTTTATGGCTTGGTCTTTTTGTGCGATTAGTCCCGGTGAATTTGGAGGGAATGTTTGGTCGTCTGATGTGAATGTTAGGGATTCACAACTTTTTGTACATGGTGCGATGACGGCTACGCATGATTTTTGAGTGTATGGTTTTCCTTCTAACGCTACGAGAGTTGAGGAAACTTGGCCTTCACCGACGTATTTGACGGAAAGGCTTGCGACTATAGTTTGTTTTGATTCATTTTTTGGAGTGCCTGAAGACATGTCGTAAAATAGTCCATTTGGATCGGTTGATTCCCATTTTACCGAGGTGTTTTCAGGATTTGCTACAGATATTTTCGAATTTTTGTCTTTGTAGAATTTTGCACTTAAGGAATATTCTCCTTGTTTCAGACATGAGACTTTTTGATTTGTTTTGATGTCTGTGACTGTTAGTCCTGCGGCTTCACAAACGATTGGGATTTCTTTTGGAACTGAAATTATTTCGAATTTTGTGTTACATGCACTACAATTTACTGATACGGAAACGACTTTTTGGCCGTCGGATCCTTTTTTTGGAACGAAATATACTTTTGTGTTCGGATCGACTACTATTGTTGAGCCTTTTTGTTGGGCACCTGCTTTTACTTGTAGTATTTTTTTGTTTAATCCGGATATTTTTGCTTTGTCGGCTTGAGTCAGTTTTTCTTGGTTGAATGCACCAAAAATGTTTGTTGCGCCGGGGTTTGTTGTTTCTCCGGTTGGATTTAACGGATTAACTAAATCTGAGGTGTTTGGATCGTTTTTTCCAGTTGGTCCGATTGGATTGAATGTTCCTATGTCGAGTATATCTTTGAGTGATTGAATAGGGATTGTCCCATACATTTGTCCGAGGATTATGTCGAGGGCGAAAGGGATTGTGTTTGGGTTTCCTATGATTGTAGGGGCGAGGTCTTTTGGTAGTTGTACCGGATTTTCACAGAAATCGCCGTCTGGTGGTTTTATTTTGCTAAGATCGCCTACTTGTGTTTCGTCGTATTGTTTTGTGAATTGAGATGTGTTTGCTTTTGCGGCTTTTACATCTGTATCATTTGGGTCGGTGTAGAATGTTCCGTATTCTGCAGGGACGGAATATGTGACTTTTCCGTTGAATGTTTTTCCTGCATAATCTTTTCCTATTGCTGAGAATTCGGTGACTTGGCCTTCTGTGATGGTGAAATGTTTGTTTATTGAGATTTCCTTACAGCTTGGTGCTGGTGAGATTGGTAAGTCTAATTCACATTTGGATACGTCTATTATTCCTGTTGGATCGAAGGCTTGAATGTGAACTTTGTGGCCTGCGGCTTTCATTCCGACGAAGTGTGTCCAAGTTTTTTGGTCTATTGTTACGTCTTGTGTTCCGGGTTGGTCTGTTTTTTTTGCTTCTCCTTGAAGGGTTCCTGTGTATCCAAATTGGGCTATTTTATATGGCTGAGTCATGTATGGATATTCTGATGGAGGAGCGGAATAGAATCTTCCATCGTTTATGTTGTCCACCCAGTATTTGATTTGGCCTGGGAAGTCTGCTGTTGTTTTATCATCTTTTGTGATTGTGGCTTTTGCCATGAGGTCGGAAATTACGCCGACTGTTACCGTTTCCGGATAATTTACTTCAAGTTTTGCACATATTGGTGGGGGAGTGGGAACAAATTTGTCGATACATTTGTTGTTGTCTATTAGTTTTGCATCTATGCCCGTCAGTTTTGCGGAGACTTCTTGAAAGCCTGTGTAGTAGATTTCTTCATCGGGGTCTGAAAATGCTCCGGGGGTTGTTCCGCCTGAGGCGGTGATGTCTGAATATTTGTATTTCCCCGGGACTGCCATTTCTATTCTTTTCCAGAATTTACCGTTGCTGTCG
>PFOM01000025.1 GCA_002792535.1 Candidatus Peregrinibacteria bacterium CG_4_10_14_0_2_um_filter_38_24
GGGGTTAAGAACCCTTGGGCGTCCGCAGTGACAGTGTGGCGTTCTAACCCACGATTAAAATGCAAAATGGCGGAACGGACGGGGTTCGAACCCGTGACCTCCACAGTGACAGTGTGGCGTTCTAACCAGCTGAACTACCGCTCCAAATTGCCAATGAAAGATAATATATTTGAAAGACAAAAACAAGCAAATTTATTGATTATCAGTTCTTGAGGCTTTCCTAAGCACTCTCCGAAGTTTTGCCATCATTAACTTTGACTTATCAATTCCGCCTATTTTAATATCACCACATCGATCTAGAATCTAGGGGACTATTTATTTATGCCAACGAATAGCCTGATCTATTTTCCTCAAAGCCGCAGCTTCAGCCGCTTGGCGTTGAATTCTTTGAGGGTTGCGCACCCTTCTCGGCATAATTCTTTGAACCAATCCGGTTCCCAGGGCACCCTCACGTAAGGGGCCATAGTCATCTTCGTCATCTTCTTCAGGCATGGAATCTTTGACTTTTGTTTCGCCCGTATATTCTAGTCCGGGGATTCCTTCAACATTCCAGCCTGTATATCTAACTTTTTTAGAATTTTTTTCAGCGATTAAACGCTCTTTTCCAAAATCAATTCTTTTGCTCAAAGGTACAAATCTGGCCCATATCCGATCTCGGACTTTTTGCCTCCGATCATTGATGGCCTTAACCGCTTCAGCTTTTTTAATTGCATCAAGTTTACGAGTTTCTTCGATTTTTTTCTCCTCCATCCAAGGGTTACAATCAGGCTTCATACGGCGGAGAAAAGCATGTCGTCTTTCCAGATTAGCAACACCCAGTTCGCGAAGAGTCGCATTTTTCCCCGCCATCGAGTGAACATCTGCAAGCATGGACAAGTCGGCTTCCTCATCGTCAATATATGGATCTCTTGATCCAATAATCTTTACCATGACTAAGCTGTTAATTAATCAAAAAAGGACAGAAAAATAACATATTACCTTCGCAAGGTCAACAATCATACAATTCCATATTTCCTAAAGATAGCTTACAATACGCACAAATCAATATTGAATTATGAAAATAGGAATCGACTGTCGCATATACAGCTCAAAATTCACAGGAATCGGACGCTATACTCACGAACTCGTCCAAAATCTCATCAGAATAAATGACGAAAAAAATCGTCCGCATGAAATCGTACTTTTTTTTAATGCGCCGGAATTTCACGACTACGCGCCCCCAAACCAAGCGGTCAAAAAAGTGCTTGTAAATGCGCGTCATTACTCTTTTGCGGAACAGACAAAATTCCTTTTTAAATTAAATAAAGAAAAGTTAAACTTCGTACATTTTCCACACTTCAATGTCCCCTATTTTTACAGGCGCCCATACACGGTGACGATTCACGATTTGACGATCTCTTTATTTCCCGGTAAAGGCAATAAAATTTGGAAATTTTTCCAGCGCATAGTCTACGATGTAATTATAAAAAACGCGACAGTAACGGCAAAAACAGTCCTCACTATTTCTGAAAACACAAAAAAAGATTTAATCGAACGCCTAAATGTTCCGGCAGAAAAAATAGAAGTAATTTACAACGGAGTAAGCGACAATTTCACGCTAATAGAAGACCCGAAAACATTTCAAAAAACTCTCAATAAATACAAAATTAAAAAAGAATTTTTATTGTACACAGGTGTTTGGCGTTACCACAAAAATCTTCCACGACTTATAGAAGCTTTCGCAATTTTAAAACAAAAAAAGAACATGAATATTTCGCTTGTAATAACAGGGAAACCGGACTTAGACTATCCTGAAACAAAAGACAAAGTGAAAGAATTACATCTGGAAGAAGACGTGATTTTTACGGGCTTAGTCAACGAAGAAGAACTCATTCACTTATATAACGCCGCAAATATTTACGTATTCCCTTCCCTATACGAAGGTTTTGGCTTGCCTCCGCTCGAATCCATGAAGTGCGGAACTCCGGTCGTCGCATCAAACACTTCTTCAATTCCCGAAATTTGTGGCGAAGGAAACGCTGTATTTTTTGATCCTTACAAAGTGGAAGACATCGCGGAAAAAATAGAAAAAGTTTATAAAGATGTCGATCTGCAAGCCAAATTAATAGAAAATGGAATGGCGCACGCATCACAATTTTCATGGCAAATTACCGGAGAAAAAACATATTCTGCTATAATAAGGGCGACTTTAAATTAAAAACATGTTCGAAAGTTTTCAAAAATTCCTCCCAAATGCCGCGACCAGATATGGCATAAAAAAAGAAATAGAGGCCGCGGAAGTTTGCCATATTTTCAAAAAACTAGTCCCTGAAATTTTCGCAACAAAACCTGAACCGGAAAAATACATCGAAGCAGGTTATTATAAAAACAATGTGTTGGTCATAAATACACGGTCCCCTGCATGGAGCCAAGAAGTTATTATGCGCAAAGAAAAAATAATAGAAGAAATGAACGCAAAAGCCGGCAAAAAAATCATCGCGAACATCAGGGCGGAACTAAAAAGATGAAGAAAACAAAAATTTCTGCTACAATCAACGAAAGAAAAAATTCATAACCCCCTCAAAACCTATGAAGAAAATTTTATCCTTTATTACAGCAATAATTTCATTCGCATTTTTGGCGAACACGACAATGGGAGAAACATTTCCTCCGGCATTTTCAGACGTAACCTCCGGCGACACATACTATCATGCAGTGGATTTTCTAAAAGAAGCAGGCGTCCTAAATGGCTATTCTGACGGCACATACCGACCATACAAAACATTAAATCGTGCAGAATTTTTGAAAATTGTACAAAAATCAAATTTGGAAGAAGGTATCGATCCAAAATACGGAAAACAAACATGCTTCACAGACGTACCTGCAAATCAGTGGTACACAGAATATGTTTGTTACGCAAAAGCAAGCGAAATGATCCAAGGTTACTCAGACGGGACATTCCGTCCCAACCAAGAAGTTACATTGGTGGAAGCGCTTAAAATCACATTAAAAACATTTTTTTATGAATACGGAGAGAGCACTCCATGGTACAAAAGCGTCGTGGAAGAATCTGCAAATTTAAACCTAATCCCCATAAGTTTCACAGGTTTTGACGAAAAAGTTACTCGTGGCGAAATGGCGGATATGGCGACAAGAATGAAAAAATACGAAACAGAGGAATTGCAAGAATACCTCGAATTATCATTGGGAAATAAAGCAAATTACAAAGTGACATACGAAACATTGCAGACGCAGGGAGGCCTTGGCGATAAGTCATATTGCACACAAAAGCCTATTATCACCGACATAGGGAGCGCGGAATACCCAAAAGCTCCCGAATATGAAAACTTTGGAGGGTATTTGGGACAACTTCTCACGGCTGGAGATTGTAGAGATAAAACGCGTATGAACGGTATATTTGGGGTTTCATTAAACGATAACGACGAGGCAATCTTCACTCTTGGCTCAAGTCTTTCTTTGGGAAAAGCTCCGAGCGACAAATTGCTAGAAATATTAACGGACGTAGGATATGAATGTAGCGAAAGTGGAGTCGCCGACAGCAAATGTGAGGAATGGGAACTCACGGACGACACAGCATTGGTCGATGACTTACTAAAATTAAGGCCATACGCTACGGAAGTAAAATCCAACGATTGCATATATTGTGGATAAAAAAATTCTAATAATAACTGCGCTTGCGGTTCCGCTGATAGTGATTCCGCAAGTGCATCTCACATTTGCGCTACCAAAAACGGCGGCGCTTTATGCGTTTACGATTTTGTGCGTACTCGCATTTTTTGTAGACGCAATAAAAAATAAAAAAATTTCATGGCCGGTTCTTCCAAAAAAATTCTATGTTCTTTTAGGCTTATATTTTCTTGCCCTTGGACTCAGTACAATATTCGCGATTCAGCCACACACAGCCATTTTTGGCTCTTACGAAAGACAGCAAGGATTGATAACATTCATAAGTTGTCTCACGATTTTTTTATTAATAATCTCTGCTAAAAAAATATTTTCATTGGTTAAATGGATATGTTTCGCCTCATTTCTCGTCGCCACGCTCGGAATTTTACAATATTTTATCCCAGAACTTCTCGCAAATTATTCCACTGCAATACTCGATGGACGCGCAATAGTAGGTACAATCGGCAATCCAAATTTCCTCGCGGCATACTTGCTCACAACAATTCCATTATTTTTTATTTTCCAAAAATATGCAGAAAAAAAACTAACAAAAACTTTTTGGATTATCGCAATTAAAACATCATTAACGGCAATTTTCCTCACCGCTACGCGCTCCGCGCTAGTCGCACTTTTTGTCGGATTTATTTTTTACGCAATTATAAAAAATAAAAAACTTCTGATTTTTCCGCTAATTATCGTAACAACATTAATATCTATAAATATTTTTTCTGAAACAAATTTTGTAAAAAATCACGAATTTTTAAATCGTCTTACTTTTTCACAGGACTCTCTGCGGTCACTAAAATCCCGTTTGTATATTTGGCCGGCAGCACTCGAAATAATAAAAGAACGCCCGATTTTTGGCTACGGGCTAGGGAATTTTAGGGAAGCATTCTCGGAAGTTTCACCAAAAGAATTGCTCACGCTTGAGCGCTTCACTGACTCAACCGATCGCGCTCACAACACAATTCTCGATACCACTGCGACAACAGGCACATTTGGACTTCTCTCATATTTATCAATTCTTTTTTACTCAATCTATCTCGGTATAAAAAACAAAATCGAAAATCCGGTCATGAAAGCCATTTCTTTCGCGTCGGCAATTTCACTTATAATGCTTTTTGCAAACAACATGTTCAGTTTTTCAAACACAGAAATTCGACTCCAACAATTTATTTTAATGGGAATAATTTTTGCGGCGACTTCAAAAAAAACAACCACAAAAAAAATCTCACTAAAATTTTTAATAAAAATAATCATCGCAATTATTCTTGCGTCCACTGCAAGTTTCGGCATCTACAAGCTCGCAATCAATCCTCTCATTGCTGATTATTATTTTGACAAGGGTTATTCAAATTCATTTACCGCCGACAAAAAAACAACTTTGGATTATTTCAAAAAAGCGGTTTTGCAAAATCCAAACCAAACATATTATTCAATAAAATCCGCAAAATATGCAATCGTTTCTGCGAAATTAACGAACGGAAATGATAAAAAATATTTTACAGACGCGGCCGAATTTTTTCTACAGCAAGCCATAAAAAACATAGGAGAAAATCAAATCGACACACTTCTCGTCAAAGCGGAAATAGAGGCGGTCAAAGAAAATTACGACTCATCTTTTTCAAATTTTGAAAAAGTATTACAAAAAGCACCGAACGATCCGACTACGCTTTTGGAATATGCTCGAGCGCTTGCAGATGCGCAAAAACACAAAGAAAGCCTAGAGCTGTACGAAAAATATTTGAATCTTTCCATCATCTGGACCTCGGTGGATCCTTCTACTCCGGAGGCAAAAAAACAATTTCGCACATTTTTCAAAAACGCTCCACATTTTCTGACTGCAATGGAAGAAGCCGCCGAAGTCGCAAATAAACTTGGAGACACTGTAAAATACAATTACTATAAAGACATGGTGAAGCTGACAAAAGACACTCTGTATAAAATAAATTTAGAACAAAATGGCAATTGAAAAAGCTCAGACCCTATCTTCGCGAAAAGCGCCACCACAAGCGCCTAAGCGACCAAAGCAAAAGATTTCTCCGGAAGAAAAAGCCGGGGCAAGGAATCAAGTTTTAGCAAAACGAAAGCAATCCCTCGCTGGGACACAGGCATTGCTCAAAAAAGCTAACAGCAAAGTTTTCGAAAAAACCTGCAGAAAAAAAAGAGGCATTCGCAATTCCAAAAAATATTCAGCGTGATCTAAGGACAATCCACTTTTATATTGGAAACCTCAACCGCCACATCTTCAGAGTAGAAGCCGATTTTTCCATCTGCAGTTAGCTTATTTTTGGAATTTTTCGGCAGAATATTGTAAGGAGGATATGTTTTCCCGTTTACGGTCATCGCCACAATATCATCCTTGACTTTCATAACGATATCAAAAGCCTCATTAATAGGAAAATAATCTTTCGCGTACTCTGAAGTATACAAAAATTCCTGATCATCATTCAAAAGAGATCTCCCAACTTCAATACCAAAACCGTTTGGCTTGAGCATTATATAATTAAATTTGCCCTTATCTTCGCCGCTATCTTTATATCCAAACACAACCCATCCTACTTCCCAAGCATTTGGTGGCTCATTTTCGCGCCTCTCTAGACGAATCAGTAAGGGATT
>PFOM01000020.1 GCA_002792535.1 Candidatus Peregrinibacteria bacterium CG_4_10_14_0_2_um_filter_38_24
TAGCAAAGCTGATTTTCCTTGTCATGCATAGACATATCCATACAATCCTTAGCCTCTACAGATTCAACCAAATATTTACAATCCTCTAAATCAAAACCGTCATAACATTCAAAGGAATTTTTACAGTTTTGAATGTAATCACCTGTGCAATTATCACAACTTATTTTATTAAGGGCTTTTTTAGGAATTGTTTTACTAAAATCAAGGAATTCAGCAATTAATTCTTCAGGTTTTTTTTGCATTTTTTTTACAATTTCTTTCCCATATTCTTCCTTTGGAAACTGTTTATTTTTAATGCAATATTTTTTTCTGGAAAGTCCTGAACACATAAAGCAATCTTCACACCCAATACAATCAGCCATATACATGCAATCACGGCAATTGTTACAATTAATCATATGCTGGCATCCATAGCATTTATTACAATTGATGCATGATATGAGAAGCTCGCAGTGGTCAATAAAATCACAGTCAATACAGTCTCTGGAGTATTGGCTTTTCCTGCAATAATAACAGTCTTCCACACAATAACTCCCCGGGCTCATGTAAGTATTTTTACTGAGTCCAACCAGATTATTAAATTCACAATTTTCATTATTTAACTGTAATAGATTAACTTTTGGAACAACTTTTAACAGCCTATTAAATTGTTCAAAAAATGTTTTACTAAAATCATATTCTCTACCATATTCAAGGGGGTCCCATTTATCAGACCAAAAACAATCACCGCAATAAACAGGGAATGGAACATTTTCATCAAAAACAGCTATTATGGAACGTTTACATAAATCGCATTTACGCTTATATAATTTTCGCTCATTGCGAAATACAAGTCGTCTTTGATTACGACAGTCCGGACATAAATTAGGCGGGGGAATATTAAATTTTTTCCCGTTTATAACCGGTGAGACTTTTTCATAAAATTTCAAATCAGCATCGGTGACCTCAAATCCAGAACCACATTGTTTGCAAACTTTATTCATGCAAATTGATAAATTTCTGAATGAAAAAAATATACTCGCTTTCGTAAGAAAAACCAAAACAGGAAGATAAAAAAACTTGACTCTAATTTGGATATAAGATAATATATAGTTAGTTTATATTATTTTATGTAAAACTCTATGCTTAAAATTATGCCGAAGACGGCTTCATCAAAGGATATTCAACAAAATTACAGGGCGTTATTCAACGAAGTAATGGCCAGTGAAGAGCCTTTGTTCGTTCTTAATAACAATAAACCTGAAGTAGTGGTCATTTCTATAAAAACTTTTGAATCCCTTTCGCAGTCCCGCGAAGATTATGAGCAAAATATGGCTCAAAGAGCTATTGAAAATTATCAATCCGAGAAAAAAGCCGCCAAACTAAAAAAACTTTCATCACTAGCTGACTTATCTTAAATGAAAATAAGGAGTGTTTATTATTCATCGCATTTTGAAAAAGCTTTTAAATCCCTTCCTTTAAATGTTAGGAAACAGGCTATTGAAAAAGAAAAAATATTTCTGGAAAATTGTTTCGACAAACGCCTAAAAACACACAAATTAAAAGGCAGACTAGAAAATTACTGGTCATTTTCTATTAATTACTCATATAGAATTCTTTTTGAATTTAGCGAACAAAATGAAGTCGGCTTTATTGATATTGGAACACATTCAATTTACAAATGAATATCTTTTATTTAAACGCGTAAATTGAAATACGAACATAAAATAAGTTGAGGACACCGTGGCTCCATTTGAGTTCTTCAATATGCCGCTTTCAAATAGCATTCTTCGCAACAAACTTTTTCCGGTCTATCTGGGCTGAATGTTGTCCAAATTGTTTTTTCACATTTGCCGCAAGTTCTTTTCCAAAATCTTCTTGGATTTCTTTGATGAAATCTATCCAAATGTCTTTGGTTTGGAGAACGCCTTGGTAACGGAATTTTTTGCTTTTTGTAAAATGTTAATTCTTGCGGTGTTATGTTGAAAAGTTTTCCCGTCTCTTCGCATTCAATAGCAGAATTTAAAATGCCATCTTTCACCCCCAGCAATATTATCCGGCAAATCTTTTGCTAATATTGTGTTTTTTACGTCCGCAACCGGGGTTTCATAATCATCCCACTTTAATCCCTTTGATAAGACTTTCTCTTTTGTCAAAGGATAATACATTTGCGCGGAGCTCTTGTTGTAGCCAAAAGGCGAGATATTTGTTGGGAAAAATTCGCCCCATTCCCCCGTAGTTTTCATGTGTTCGATGATTTTCGGAACAAGTTCTTCGTACTGTTCTTTTGTATATTGTTTATTCAAAATGCAGTAACTTTTGCGCATCATTCCTACGCATGTGAAACAGTTTTTTGAGGCCTCCATATACCAACAATACAAAAGATCCGCAGAACTCATGTGACAATTGTCGCAAAAAAGTAAGTGATAACTGTTTTCACCGGAAATTGAACACTCGTATGATTCTTGTAAATTCGTACCATATTGATAAACGTCCTGAACGTTTTTTGCCCCTAGCACAAGCTGAAAACAATACTTCGCACTTTCAACGTCTTCACAGTCAAAACAAAATTTCGCCTCTTTACAATTTATCAAATGATCACCTAAAGAATCTTGCAAATTGTGGCCCTGATATTCCTTGAAACAATGATTTTTTTTCTACTTCTTTTCTGATTTTTTTAAATTCCTGACACTGCTTGTACGAGCCCAAATCGATGTCTTTGCCATAATCTGCTGAGTCCCATTTGTCGCTATGCCAACATTCGCGACAGTAAATCGGCTTATTTAAGTGTGGCGGATATTCCGTGATAGTTCTTTTTTTACACATTCCACATTCTCCCGGATATAGAAATTGCTCATTGCAAATGGCTAATCTTCGCTGTTGTCTGCATTGTGGACATAAAGTTGGCGGATCTATCTCATATTTTTTACCACCAAAAACTGGCGACACTTTATCTAAAAATTTCAAATCGTCATCTGTTATCTCAAATCCTTGATTACAGTTTTTGCATGGTTTATTCATCTTTTGGATGTTATTTTTATGGATAAATCCTGTTTATCGTCCTTGGGAATGGAATTGTTTCACGGATGTGGTGAATGCCACAAATCCAACCTGTAAGACGTTCTAGGCCAATTCCAAAGCCACTGTGTGGCACTGAACCATACTTTCTTAAATCCAAATACCAATTGAAAGCTTCGACCGGAAGATTGTGTTCTTTGATTCTGCCCAAAAGTACGTCGTAATCATCTTCACGTTGGCTTCCACCAATCACTTCTCCGTATCCTTCCGGAGCAAGCATGTCCGCGCAAAGGGCAACCGTTGGATCTTTCGGATCGCGTTTCATGTAAAACGCTTTTACTTCTGCAGGATATTTTTCGATAAAAATTGGCTTGTCATATTTTTGTGTAAGAATTGTTTCGTCTTCGGCACCAAGATCTTGTTCGTGGCTTATTGTAGAGCCCATTGCCCTTAGTTCTTCGACTGCATCATAATGAGTTTTTCTATAAAATGGTGCCTGAATTTTTTTCAAAGGTTCGATATCTCTTTCCAAAGTTTTCAATTCTTCAAGGCGTGTTGCGAGAACTTTTTCGATAACAAAACAAACAAGTCCTTCCTGAATTTTCATGTTTTCTTCGTGTTCAACAAACGCCGCTTCTGCGTCCATCATCCAAAATTCTGTTAAATGTCTGCGAGTTTTTGATTTTTCAGCTCTAAAAACAGGCCCGAAATCGAAACATCTTCCAACAGAAAAAATCGCCGCTTCAATGTATAACTGCCCAGATTGTGACAAATAAGCCTTTCCTTCGTCAAAATATTCCATTTCAAAAAGTTCAGTCGTTCCTTCACATGCATTTGGAGTCAAAATCGGAGCGTCGATTTTTATGTAATTATTTTTGTTCAAGTATTCGTAAATCGCATTTATTATTGTATTTCTGATGACTTGTATAGCGCGTTGTTTCGGAGAACGAAGCCATAAATGGCGATTTTCAAGTAAGAAATCCACACCGTGTTCTTTTTTTGCAATTGGATAATCTTCTTTTACAAGTTGGACGATGTCGATGTCTTTTACCTGAAGTTCATATGTGTTTTCAAATTTTGGATGTTTCGAAATAACTCCTGTTATTCTAACTGAAGATTCCATAGTAAGTGATTCCGCTTTTGCGAAAATTTCTTCAGAAACGTCATTTTTTACGACGACTCCTTGTGTAATATCTGTACCGTCGCGAAGTTCTAGGAAGTAGATTTTACCGCTGGCACGCTTGTTAAACATCCATCCTTCTATCAGGATTTCCTCACCAACGTGATCCTTAAAGTCTTTTATGAAAATTTTTGTTGCCATAGTAAAAAGTGAATTATTTTGCTTGATTCTATCCCGAAAGCCTCGAATTCACAAATAAAGTTTGCATGTAAGGCCTTTTTGGATATAATCTTGCTACCGCAACGATTTTGAAATATGGGCAGGTACCAGAGCGGTCAAATGGGGCAGACTGTAAATCTGCTGGTTAACGCCTACGAGAGTTCGAATCTCCCCCTGCCCACCATGTGTAAAACAGCTATGCCAAAGGCATGGGTGGTTTACAATCTGTTAGAGAGAGATGAGAAGTTTATGCCGCGAAGCGGTAAATCTCCCCCTGCCCACCATAAAATTTACAAACATGTATCAGTCTACACAAATAATGATGGCGATAATGATGCGTCCTATGCGGAGGTTGATGTGTTGTATGTAAAAGAATAATCGGTGGTTGCTGTGGATATGACCCAAAAGCCATTCGTTCGCTTGCGAGAGAGGCGAGAGGGAAGAGGCATAGTTTCTAGGAAAGTGCTTCCTGAACCAACCTGTTCACCAAACCACCGTCGGCTTTGCCTTTTGTTTGAGGCATTATTGCGCCCATGAGTTTGCCAATGTCTGCTTTTGACGAGGCACCTGTTTGCGCCATTGCTTCTTTGATTATGGCCCTGATCTCATCTTCGCTCATCTGTGGCGGGAGATATTTTTCTAGAACTTTTAATTCCGCTTTTTCTTTTTCTGCAAGTTCAAGGCGTCCTCCTTTTTCAAATTGTTCTATCGAATCTTTGCGTTGTTTTATTTCTTTTCCGACTAATTGGATGACTTCTTCGTCTGTTGCAACTTTTAGTTCACCTGCTGTTTCGACTTTTATGATTGCTGTTTTCAGCAGTCTGATAGCCGAAAGTGAGGCTTCGTCTTTCGCTTTCATTGCTGTCATTAAGTCTTGCTGTAGTTGTTCTTTGAGTGACATATTTTTACCAGGTTAAGTTTTTTATTTCGGCAGGATCATCACCATTTTCAATAATATATTTTTGGTGGTCTTCGATTTTTTTATTTAACATTTTGATGATTTCGTCTTTCTTTTTTGCTACTTCTTTGTTTGATTTTGCGCCTTGTTCCAGCAGTTCTATCACTAAATGATATCGACTAACTTTGTTTGAAATTTTCAAATCGAATGGCGTTGTTGTTGAACCTTTTTCTTCATATCCGTGAATCACAAATCTCTTTGAAGACACGTATGGCCAAAGCAATTGTTCCATGTCATTCACATATCCGTGATAACTTATTACTATAGGCTTATCTTCCGTGAAGTACTGACACAAGCCTTTTTCCGTGTTTGCAGATTTTTTACTTTTTACGTCATCACCAAGACTCATCGACGTGACTTCGGAAATATTTACGTATCTTATTTTCAATTTCGGCATCAATTCTTTGCAGATTTTTACGGCATAAAGCGCTTCTTCCGTGATATAGTCTCCGGCTGATGCAAGAACTACATCAGGATTTTTCGTAGCTTCTTTTCCTGAAACCCATTCCCATGTGCTAATTCCGTTTTTGGCTTGTTGCCTAGCTTCTTTCAAGGTCAGCCATTGTGGCATTTCACGTTTCCCTGCAACTATTACTGAAATTGTGTTTGGTTTCGACATCGCTTCTTCGAAGGCAACGATTGTGGAATTTGCATCTGAAGGATAATAAACCTGAGCAAATGAACTGTGTTTGTGAATTATGTCACTGACAAAACTTGGATTTTGGTGAGAAAATCCATTGTGATCTTGTCTCCATCCAAGGCTTGATAGAAGGTAAATCGCCCCGGGGATTGGTTTCCTCCATTTTATATTCATTGCCTGTCTTAAAAATTTTGCGTATTGATCGACCATGCTACAAATGATTGGAGCGAAGGCTTCGTAAGTGACAAACATTCCGTGTCGTCCCGTCAAAATATACCCCTGCATCATTCCCTGAAGTGTGTGTTCGCTAAGCATTTCAATGACACGTCCTTCTGCAGAAATATATTCTGCATTCTTTGGAATCGGCCAGACGTAGCCACGAAGTGTCTCTTCAAAAATCTTGTGAAGTTTGTTTGATTCAAGTTCATCAGGACAAACAAGTCTGAAATTATTTTTATTTAATTTATATATATCACGTAAAAATGCTCCTGTGTTAACCATGCTACTTGCTGTTTTTTCTCCTCTCTTAGCGAATTTCACCTCGTGTTTTGAAAGATTTGGGAATTTTATTTTTTTATAAAAATTTCCACCGATGGTGTGAGAATTTTTTCCCATTCTGTATTTTCCTTTTGGAACAAATTCTAAAAGTTCTTTTTTTAATCTTCCTTTTTCGTCTACCAATTCTTTAATTTTGTAGCTTTTAAGCCATTTTTCCACGGCCTTTAATGCCTCTGGATCTTTTTTTAAATCTTCGATAGGAATTCCGTGAGAATGAAATGATCCTTCGATGTGAGTTTTTTTGAAATCATGAATTCCGTGCCATCCTTTTGGTGTACGAAGTAAAATTACAGGCCATTTTGGTTTCAAAATTTTGTTTTCTTTTCGTGCTTTTCTTTGGACTTCTCTGATCAAAGTATAGGCTTTCTCAAGCGCTTCAATCATTTCTGTTTCTGCTTTTGGTTCTTCAACGATTATCGGTTCGTATCCATATCCTGCAAAAAGTTTTTTTAATTCATCATTACTCATTGTTCCGTAAATTGTCGGATTTGAAATCTTGAATCCATTGATATGAACTATTGGTAAAACTGCTCCGGAAGTTTTTGGGTTCAAAAATTTGTTTGCATGCCACGCCGCAGCGAGTGGCCCTGATTCCGCTTCTCCATCTCCAACTGCAACCGCAACTATTAAATCCGGATTGTCTAAAGCCGCTCCGTAAGCCGTAGAAAGACTGTATCCTAATTCTCCTCCTTCAAGTATGGAACCCGGAACTGACGGAGTAACGTGACTTGGAAAACGGCTGTGTGGCCAGCTAAAATCGTGAATTAATTTTCCCATTCCTTTTCCATCACGAGGAAATTCTTTGTAAAAATCTTTGATTGTTTCATCTGCAAAAAGATTTGCCAAAACCGCCGGTGCTCCGTGTCCCGGACCCGCGATAAACATCATTTCGCATTTGTGTTTCCAGATGAGGTAATTTAGATTTGCGTAAATAAAATTCAGTCCCGGCACGGTGCCCCAATGGCCTAACACACGCGATTTTATGTGAGCAGGTGACATTTTTTTTTCGAGCAGATAATTGTCTTTCAAATACAGCATAGATGCGCTCAAATAGTCTGTATAACGGCGATATTTTTCCATCCATTTTAATGCTTTTTTGTCTGTTGTGGTCATAGAGGTGAGAGTTTAATAAGAAGTTTTTTTCTGTTAATTAGATTATCAATTTTAGCTTGTATGGTAAAGGAAAACTTATTTGTTATAATCTTATTATGGAACATGGATTTTGGGACAATTTGAAAAAGCCTGTGATAGGACTTGCGCCTATGGATGGGGTTACTGATCCGGCTTTTAGGTACATGGTCGCAAGTGCCGGCAAGCCCTCCGTGATTTTCACCGAATTTGTGAATGTCGAAGGATTGGCTCGTGGAGCCGAGAAAATGATGCCAGGATTTTTTTATTCAAAAAAAGAACATCCAATCGTCGCACAACTTTTTGGAACTGAAGTTGATTCTTTTTATAAAGTTGCTGTATTGCTTTGCTATCTTGGGTTTGATGGAATAGATATAAATATGGGCTGTCCGGTCAATAAAATCGCTAGCAAGGGATCCGGCGCGGCGCTTATCAGAAATCCAAAACTTGCAAAAAAAATAATCCAAAGTGTAAAGAAAGGAATCGATGATTTTGCAAACGGAATAAGTCTCGAAAACGCAGGAATACATGAAAATATTATTTCTTTTATAAAGAAAAATAAAAATAAATTCGGAGGAAAAGATGGAATTGTTTTAAAAAATTCCGACAGAAAAATTATTCCTTTATCAGTGAAGACGAGAATAGGCTACAGCGAGATTTGCGCAGAAGAGTGGGCAAAATCACTGATCAGTTTTGGCGTAAAAATTCTTACAATGCATGGACGAACACTGAAGCAACTTTATAGTGGGGAGGCGAATTGGGAAGTTCTTGGAAAAGTTGCAAAGATTTGCAAAAAGAAAGGCGTGATTTTTTTGGGGAATGGAGATATTTCTTCTCTCGATGAGGCAAATGGGAAAATAAAAAAATATGGATGCGACGGAGTGCTCATAGGTAGGGCAACAAATGGCAATCCTTGGTTTTTTGGAGGGAAAGAACCTTCTGTAAAAAACAGGCTTTCGATAGTGAAAAAACATGTGAAATATTTTGAAAAATTAGCGTATTTGCCTTTTCAAACCTTAAAAAAACATTTAGCGTGGTATACGAAGGGATTTGAAGGCGCGAAAGAGATGAGAATGGAATTTATGCAGGCGCAAAGCGGAAAAGACATAGATAGAATTATCGAAGAATTTTCACAAAAGATTAAATAATTTTTTATGCCAAGAAAGAAATTAAAACATTTTGCTGAGATAAAGACTTTTGGGAATACTTTTGAAACGCCTGAAGAAAAAGCCAAAATTTCTTGGAAAAAATATTTCGGAAATAAAAATCCGATAGTCTTGGAATTGGCTTGTGGAAGAGGATACTACACTATTGCTTTGGGCGAAAAATTTCCAAATAAAAATTTTATAGGTGTCGACATAAAAGGGCACAGAATATGGTCAGGAGCAAAAAAAGCGTTCGATGCGAAAATGAAAAATGTAGCTTTTATCCGACATTATGTTGATGAATTAAAATCATATTTTGAAAAAGATGAAGTTGATGAGATTTGGATAACTTTTCCAGATCCATTCCCTCCCGCAGGGAAGGCAAAAAAAAGACTTACTTCTCCAAAATTTTTAGAAATTTATAGAAAAGTTTTGAGGCCAAACGGGATGATTCATTTAAAAACCGATAACGAAAATTTGTTTAAATATTCTAAAAAAACCATGGAAGATTTTTGCTGTGGGAACGAAAAATGTGGCTTTAAAATGGAAGAAGTTTTGCATGATATTCATGCAAAAAAACCTGTACCGGAACTCCTTCAAATCACCACGCATTATGAAGGAATGTTTATAGAAGAGGGGCGAAAAATAAATTATCTACGAGCCATCAGTTTAGTTGATAAAACATGTAGTTCAGGTAAAACGCTACGAAAAGCCATAAAACGTACGGCAAAAACAACAAAGAAGAAACCTTCGAAAACTTCCAAAGGAAAATCATAAGCAAAATATTCGTAACTTGGAGAACTACCATTTCAATAAGCGAAGGCAATATCAGGTGTGCTTGAAAAAAAAGATAACACCATCCAACATTTAAAATTGCATTTAATACCAATAAATAAATTACTGTATAAGCGCCTTTTGCGAGCTTTATTTTCCCAAGCATTTTTTTCCATGCGACTATTGCTGAGATGGCAACACACAAGAAAATAAAATTCCATGCTACTCCAAAAGCCCAATTTGGTGGCATGTATTTTGGCTTAAAAAGTTCCTCCTTTAACCATTCCATCCCGTTGGATGTGAATACGCCTCCAATCAAAGCGACAAGAATAACAACGAGAGGAATAAATACATATCTGTGTTTGAATTTCATAGAGATTTGGTTATTTTTAATAATATATACTGTGATGTTCTCGTTGACAAACGCAACTGAGTTGCGTTAGGATGAGGTTACATGAATAAATTTGATGAAAAAATAGAGGAACTGCGAGCGCAAGGATTTCGTATAACTAAGACTAGAAAAGGGATTTTGAAAATTCTTTTTTCGTCCAAAAATCCTGTCAGCGTAATGTGTATAAAAAATCTGCTGACAAAACAAAAAATTGACGCGAATAAAACAACAATATACAGGGAACTTAATTTTTTGTTGAAAAACGGCACTATCGAAAGCATAAAACTGGACGATAAAATGGCAATGTATGAAATCTGTTCTCATCATCACCATCACATAAAATGCGTTGAGTGTAACAAAATTTTTGAAATAGAGTTAGATGAGGATATAGAGAAATATGAGGAGAAAATTTTTAAAAAGACCGGAGTGAAAGTTTTAAATCATATTTTTGAGTTTTTTGGTACGTGTGGGCCGTGTAACAATCCGAGGATATGAAAAAATTTATAGTAATATCGGCGTTATTTTTATCCTTAGCAGGATGCGGAAATTCTGTGCCAGAGTTAATTGATGCGGAGAAATCCGACAAGAAATTAATTATCGTTACCACTCTTTTTCCTGTCTATGATTTTGCAAAAAGCGTTGGAGGTGATATGGTTGAGGTTACGCTTCTTGTCCCTCCCGGAACTGAACCGCACGAATATGAGCCTACCGCTTCCGATATAATTAATATAAATAATGCTGATGTTTTTGCTTATACCGGCGGGTTTATGGAGAGATGGGTTCCCGGAATTTTAGGTAGTGTGACAAATAAAAATTTGGAAGCTGTTAATATGAGTGAAGGAACTGAAATTGTGGAAGGGGATCCTCATATATGGCTTGATTTCGACCACGACAGGATTATGGTGAAAAATATTGCAGATGCAATTGTTAGAAAAAATCCTGAAAATAAAAATTATTATGAGAAAAATTTGGAGGACTTGTTGTCAAAAATTGATAAGATTGATTATGATTATAAAATGACTATTTCTTTATGTAAGTCCAAAGAGATTGTTTATGGCGGGCATTATGCTTTTGGCTATTTGGTGAGGAAATTTGGACTTGGATATATTGCCGCACAAGGGCTTTCCCCCGACAGCGAACCTACCGCAAAGGACTTGATTGAGCTTACAAATCAGGTGAGAAAAAACAGTGTGGAATATATATTTTATGAAGAACTTGCGTCTCCGAAAGTCGCAGAAACAATATCAAATGAGACCGGCGCGGAAATGCTTCTTTTAAATAATTTGGAAAGTTTACCTAGAGATGAAATAGCGAGCGGTAAAACTTTTATAGATGCGATGTATGAAAATTTGAATAATATAAAAACAGGACTTGATTGCAAATAATATGGAAAACATTGTTGAAGTAAAAAATTTGAATTTTAATTACGGCGTCGCGGAAGTGCTTAAGGACGTCACTTTTTCGATTGAAAAAGGAGATTATGTCGGTCTCGGCGGACACAATGGTTCCGGTAAAACCACTCTTGTTAAAATTATTCTTGGAGTTTTGTCTTCAAATTCCGGAGATGTTTTTGTATTTGGTCAAAATGTAAATAAATTTAAAAAATGGCATAAGATAGGGTATTTACCTCAAAATATTTCCCTTTTTAATCCTATTTTTCCTGCGACTGTTTATGAAGTTGTGTCACTTGGGTTAATTTCTCGAAAAAAATTCCCGCGAAAAATAACTAAAGAAGATGAAAAGATTGTTGATGATGCACTTGAAGAGCTTGAGATCTTCAACCTCAAAGATAGGCTTATTTCAGACCTTTCCGGCGGACAGCAACAAAGAGTTTTCCTTGCGAAAGCGCTTGTAAATGAGCCTGAACTTTTGATTTTGGATGAGCCGAGCAATACGCTTGATGCCAGAACAAGAAATAAATTTTTCAACTTGCTGAATGATTTAAATAAGAAAAAAGGCACAACTATTATTTTGATAACTCATGATATAGGGCATATAGGAGAGCACGCTAATAAATTGCTTTACCTTGAAAAGAGTGTCGTTTTTTATGGAAAACTTTCTGAATTTTGTGATTCCGAAAAAATGGAAGGAATTTTTGGACACGAATCTCAACATTTAATCTGCCACCAACATTGATATGAATATAAGTTTTTTTGAATTTATCAGTTATGGTTTCGTACAAAGAGCATTTATTTCCGGAATATTTGTCGGCGTTTTGTGTTCTATTTTGGGCCTATTTTTGGTCTTGAGAAAACTTTCTTTAATAGGTGATGGACTTTCTCATGTGAGTTTTGGCGCGATTGCAATGGGCCTGTTTTTTGGCATCTATCCAATATATTTTGCGATTCCTGTTGTCATCATAGCTTCGATTTTTATTGTTAAATTAACAAAAAAAGCGAAAATTTACGGAGACACCGCGATAGGAATTGTGTCTTCCGTCGGGCTTGCCGGGGGAGTACTTCTAGCCAGTGCATCACACGGATTCAATGTTTCGCTTTTAAGCTATCTTTTTGGAAATATCTTAGCAATCAGTGCTTCCGAAACTTATTTATCTATAGCTCTTTCTTTGATTGTTCTTGCGACTGTTTACCTTTTGTACTACGAGCTTTTCGCCGTAACTTTTAATGAAGAACAAGCTGGCATTTCGGGGATTAATAGCGAAAAAATAAATCTTTTATTGGTTGTTTTGACGGCAATAACCGTCGTGCTTTCCATAAGAGTGGTGGGAATCATGCTGATTTCTTCGTTTTTTATATTGCCGGCCGTTACCGCTTTGCAAATATCAAAAGGATTTAAATCTGCAATTTTTGTTTCCGCTCTGACCGCAATTTTGTCTGTAATCACAGGGATTTGCGTTTCTTTTTACCTTGATCTTCCCGCAGGGGCTTCCATAGTAATCGTGAATTTTATTTTATTTTTGCTTTCGTTTTTATGGAAAAAACGCATGTAAAAATTCATATTTATGGATAGGTGTGATTAATGTATTAAGGTTTTTCTGTTGACTTTATTCATCTGTGACGTCATCATACACCCATACCCTAGGTAGGGGTGCTATTGACTTAACATTTACTCAAAATGTCAAAAGAAAAAATTATTATAAATTTTAAGAAAGCTCATTCTCTTACCGCAAAAATTATTAAAATGATGGAGGAGGGGCATTATTGTATAGATATGATGCATCAAAATATGGCTACGATTGGCATTCTTAAGTCTGCGCATCAAATGTTAATGGAGAACCACTTAAACACCTGTTTTAAAAGTGCGATGTCTTCAAAAAATGAAAAGAAAAAACAAGAAATGATCAATGAAATCCTAAAAGTAACAAACCTTTTTAACAAATAAAATCCATATGAGCCAGAAGAAATACTATGTACGCGGCATGCATTGTAAGTCATGCGAGATACTTATTGAAAAGACATTGTCCGGAATGAGTCATGTGAAAAGCGCGAATGCTTCCGCCACAAATGATATTGTTGATGTGGAGTTTCTCCATGGATCGCTTTCTCCTGAGAAGCTTGATTCCATATTTGAAGAAGAAGGTTACACTTTTAGCGAAGAGCCTTTTGATGAATCTACTTCATTTGAAGATTCTTTGATTTCAATTTCCATAATTCTTTTTTTGGTTGGATTATTTATCTTTATAAAATTTGTTTTCGGAAATGTCGCAGAAGTAACCGCAGATTCCCCTTGGTATGCATTCTTTATTTTTGGCTTAATAGCAGGGATTTCCAGCTGTGCCGCCCTGATCGGAGGAATCGTGCTTTCAATGTCAAAACAATGGAATGAATTGCATAGCACAAATGATTCTTTTTTGAATAAGTTGAAACCTCACCTCATGTTTAACACGGGAAGACTTATTTCTTATGCGGTTTTGGGTTTCTTGCTTGGACTTATTGGGCTTCAATTTAAATTTTCCCTTATATTTACTTCCGTCCTTGTTGTTGGAGTTTCCATATTAATGATTTTTCTTTCTCTTCAGATGATGGGAGTAAAAGCTTTCAAAAAGTTTCAGCTAACATTGCCGAGATTTATGAGTAGGCATATTGCAAATGAACAAAATTTTCAGGGAAAATATATGCCGTTTTTGCTTGGCGCTTTAACCTTCTTTTTGCCCTGTGGATTCACCTTGACCGTTCAAAGTATTTCGCTTATTTCAGGCAATCCCGCGAAAGCGGCCTTTATGTTGTTTTTCTTTGCGCTCGGAACATTGCCGACACTTTTAGCCATAGGGATGATGAGTGTAAAGTTCGGGCAAAACAAGAAACTTGCAAAGGCGTTTTCTTTAGTTGCCGGAGTTCTTGTACTGTTTTTTGCTTTCTATAATATAAATTCTCAACTTAAGATTTTGGGCTTTGGAAACATCATTTCTTCGTCTACGGTTTCTTCGAATAATGCTGATCTTCCTGAAATTGTTGACGGAAAACAGATAGTAAAAATGGATGCCACTTCTTTCAGATATTCTCCGGATTATATAAAAGTCAAAAAAGGTATTCCTGTAAAATGGGAGATTACCAATAAAGGTGCGCAGGGCTGTACGAACGCAATAATCTCACCTGATCTTTTTGAAGGAGACCTTCCTTTGCCACTCAATCAAACTACTATGAAAGAATTTACTCCTGAAAAAGCCGGTACATTCTGGTTTAGTTGTTGGATGGGAATGGTGAGCGGAACAATTGAAGTCGTTGAATAAATAATTATATTTTTTAATAAAAAAAACTATGTTTACATCTCAATATAAATTAAGCGGGCTAGACTGTGAATCTTGCGTAAAAATGGTCAAGATGGATCTTGGCGAAATAGCTGGCATCACAGAAGTGGGGTTGGATCTTAGCGGCGACCTAAATATAAAATCTGACAGGGAAATAGATAAAGCTGAAATTGTTGATGCATTGAAAGATACTGAATATAAAATTTTATAATATATAATTTCTGTTTTTATGACTAAACGATTAGATTTAAAAATTAGTGGAATGCATTGTGCTTCTTGTGCGGCGATTATAGAGAGATCTCTTAAAAAAGTTGCAGGTGTGAAATCCGCGAATGTGAATTTTGCCGCAGAAAAGGCTTCCGTAGTTTTTGATGAAGCTAAAAATTCTGAAAAAGATTTGATTCAAGCTGTAAAAGATGCCGGATATACGGCTGATTTAGCCGCTGATTTAAGCCCTGAAATGGAAAGGATGCAAAGAGAAAAAATTATTTCCGGATATTTTAATAAGTTTTTATTCTCTTTGATTTTGAGCATACCGATGATGTATTTCATGTTCTTTGATTTCTTTAAATGGGTTCCCGGACGTGAATTATTACTTTCGTATGTCGGAATTATTTCTCTTATTTTGACTATTCCTGTGCAGTTTTACGCAGGTGCAGGATTTTATAAAGGAATGTGGGCGAGTCTAAAAATGAAGACTTTTAACATGGATAGCTTGATTGCTATTGGTACAAGTACTGCGTTCTTTTATAGTCTTATAAATTATTCTATTTACGCATTCACGAATAAAACTTTTATCGGTCTTGATGGAATGAAAATTCCGGAATTATATTTTGAAACTGCTGCATTTTTGATAACTTTTGTTTTACTTGGTAAGTGGTTAGAGGCCAAGGCTAAGGGCAGAACATCTGATGCTATTCGAAAATTGATGGGACTTCAGGCGAAGACTGCAAGAGTTGTAAGAAGTGGTGTCACTAAAGATATTCCGATCGAAGAAGTCGTACATGGAGACACAATTTTGGTTCGTCCCGGTGAAAAAGTTCCTGTTGATGGAAATATTACAAAAGGGTCTTCTTCTCTTGATGAATCGATGGTTACCGGAGAAAGTATTCCTGTAGAGAAAAGTGTTGGAGCTTCGGTTATTGGCTCAACGATCAACAAAACAGGTACATTTGAATTTGAAGCAACTAGGGTCGGATCTGAGACTACTTTGGCTCAAATTATAAGACTTATTGAGGAAGCACAAGGCTCAAAAGCTCCTATTCAAGCTTTTGCAGATCGTATTGCTGCATGGTTTGTTCCTGCAGTTATTGGTATTGCGATTTTGACATTTTTGGTTTGGTTCTTTGTATTAGGTGCGACTTTATCATTCTCTTTACTAACATTTACTGCAGTTATCGTGATCGCTTGCCCATGTGCTTTGGGACTCGCAACTCCTACTGCGATAATGGTTGGAACCGGGAAAGGTGCGGAAAACGGAATATTGATAAAGGGTGGAGAACCGCTTGAGGCTGCGGAAAAAATAAAGGCAATTATTTTTGATAAAACAGGTACTCTTACAAATGGTAAACCTGAAGTTACGGATGTTATTAGTTTAGGTAATTTCGATGAAGATGATGTTCTTAGAATTTCTGCATCGATGGAAAAACTTTCTGAACACTCATTGGCTGAGGCAATTTATGCGCATGCACAAGAAGAAGACATAGAACTTGATGAGGTTTTAGATTTCGCTGCTATTCCAGGACTTGGAGTTTCTGGTGCTATTGATGGCAAAAATTATTTCTTTGGAAACAGAAAATTGATTTCGGATTTTGCAGATTTGGATTATACAAAAATTGAGAAAAAAGTTGCTGAATTGGAAGAGAAAGGAAAAACTGTAATGATTCTTGCTTCAAAGGAAGAAATCATCGGATTTATTGCTGTTGCAGATAGAGTGAAAGCAACGTCAAAAGAGGCTGTAGATAGACTTAGAAATATGGGAATTGAAATCTATATGGTCACCGGTGATAATGTCAGAACGGCAAAGGCTATTGCTGCAGAAATTGGTATCACAAATGTACTAGCTGAAGTTCTACCCGAGGATAAGGCTGTAGAAGTGAAAAAATTGCAGGAGAAGGGCCTTCGTGTGACTATGGTTGGTGATGGAATAAACGATGCTCCGGCTTTAGCGCAGGCAGACTTGGGAATTGCTATGGGATCCGGAACGGATGTTGCGATGGAGACCGGAGGAATTGTAATTATAAAAAATGATTTGAGAGATGTGTGTGTGGCTATTCAATTGGCACGTCAAACAATGAGTAAAGTCAGACAAAATATGTTCTTTGCTCTCTTCTATAATGTTGTCGGAATTCCGATTGCGGCACGTGTATTCATGAGTTTTGGACTTGTTCTTAAACCTGAATTGGCCGGACTTGCGATGGCATTGAGTTCTGTTTCTGTCGTAACGAATTCATTGCTGTTGAAAAATTTTAAGCCTGGAAAAGCCAATGTTATTTCAAAAATTGCGCCTGTTTTAATGACAATATTGTTTATCGCTCTATTCTGGCAATTCGCCGTAATAAGCTCGAGGATGGCCGAGTAGAGCGATTAGACCGTGCCAAAAAGATCATACGTGTCCGCCTTTGTAATTTTTACTCTGGCGAATTCGTTTATCTTTAGAGGTTTTTTTGATTTGACTATAATCTGTCCGTCGACTTCAGGAGCATGACACTGCGAACGTCCTGTGTATATTTTTTTAATCGGATCATATTTTTCTATGAGGACTTCCAATGTTTTTCCTACAAATTTTTTGTTATTCGCGAGAGAAATTTTTTGCTGAAGAATCATTGCTTTTTCTTTTCTCTCTTTTTTTATTTTGTCAGACAATTGATTTTTCATGTAGAACGCCGTGGTATGTGGCTCACGTGAATATTCAAAAACACCAACATTGTTGAATTTTATTTTCTTTATAAATTCGAGCAAATTTTTGTATGCCGACTCGGTTTCCCCGGGGAATCCAACTATTAAACTTGTGCGAAGTGTTATTTCCGGAATTATTTTTCTTATAGTTTTTATTTTTTCGAGAGTACTTTTTATATTATTCGGACGGCGCATCTCCTTGAGGATATTTGCGTCTCCATGCTGGAGAGGAATATCCAAATATTCACAAATTTTCCTTGAGGATTTTATCGTTTTCAAAAGTTCTTCATCTATCATTTCCGGATAGATATATAAAGTGCGAATCCAAAAATCTCCACTAATCTCAGACAATTTTTGGAGTAAAGTCGCCAATGATTTTTTGCCGTAAAGATCCGATCCGTAGTATCCACAATCCTGTGCAACTAGAATAATTTCTTTTATTCCAAGAGCAATCAGGCTTTTTGCTTCTTCTATTATTTCTTCCATTTCTCGGCTTCTGTATGCGCCTTTCAAGTATGGAATCATACAATAACTACACTTGTTCCAACATCCTTCCGCTATTTTTATGTAGGCGTAAGCATTTGGGGAAAGCAAAGATTTTCCTAAAAATTTTCCAAAAGTTTTTGGTTCTTTTTTTACTGCAAAAACTTTTTCGCCCGCATAAACTTTATCAAATATTTTTTGGATATCTTGATAGTTTGCGCTTGAAACGATCGCATATATCTGCGGATACTTATTAACTTCTTCTTTCGGAAAATCGCTCGCCAAGCATCCTAATATTATTACTTTTTTGTCGTGTAATTTTTTGAGATTTTCAAAAACTTCATCTCTCGCCGCTTTCAAAAACCCGCAAGTATTTAAAAAAACTATTTCAGCTTCTTCAATATTTACAAGTTTTGCATTTTCCACTTCTGAAAAAACGGCTTCCATATCCGCAAGATTTTTTGGACAACCGAGTGAAATAATTCCTGTGTTTATTGTTTTATCTTTCACTTTGTTATCCTCTGAATGCTATAAATACTACGTAAGAAACATAAGAAACTAGGAATATTATTCCTGTTTTTCTGGCGACGATGTGGTTTTTTGCCTTCATTGCGACTAAAAGTGTAAAGAGGCCAACTGCTGTCATTATTCCAATGTCCTGCATTATTTCCGGCTTAAGGACTATTGGACGTATTGCTGTACTTACACCTAGTATCCCGAAAATATTAAAGATGTTTGAGCCTATAATATTACCTATGGCTAAATCCGTCTTTTTCTTTAGGCTGGCGACAATGCTCGTAAATAATTCAGGCAAAGATGTTCCGACCGCAACGATTGTAAGTCCTATCAATGTTTCACTTAATCCCAGTAAAGTTGCGATAGCTACAGCATTTTCCACCACTAATTTTCCTCCTATAGTAAGCCCAATAAGGCCTCCTATTATTAGGAAAACTGACGCTGTCATCTTGAAATTTGCAGGATAGATCTTGTCAAAATCTTTATAGTCTTTGTGTGCCTTGCTCTTTTGGTAAGCCCTATGAAGAAACACAAATAATAATATAAGTAAGACCACTCCATCTATTAAGCTTAATGACATTGGCCCTCCGGTAATAAGTTTTGAAAGGCCTAATATTGCGATTAAAATGCCCGCAAATATTGAGAAAGGTATTTGTTCTTTTAAAATATCTTTATCGATTTTAATTTTTGAAATCAATAATGAAGCTCCCAATATCAATAAAATATTTGAAATGTTACTTCCAATAATATTTGCTATTGCGATGTCTGTATTTCCTTTTAGGGCTGAAGAGACTCCAATCGCCAACTCCGGAATTGAGGTGCCGAACGCGACGACTGTAAGCCCTATTATACTGTGTGGGATATTTAGTCTTTCTGCTATTGAAGAGGATCCTTCAATCAAATAAGCTGCACCTTTGATTAATAGAAAAAATCCTAATGTCAGCCAAAGTATACTTAATATCATATTTTTTTAGATTTATTGTTCTATAATTAACGGAACAATCAACGGACGACGGTCGAGACGTTTTGTAATAGACTTTTCGACTGCGCGTTTTATCTGATTCTTTATTTCTTTTCGATCAACTTTTTGTTTCTTTGCGCTTATTGCAGTATAAGCTGTTGCCGCGATTTTTGAAATTTCTTTTGTTATTTCGCTCAATTCATGAGGATAAACAAGTCCTCTCGAAACGACATCCGGCTCTTTGGTTAATTTTCCGTCTTTCGCGGAGACATAAACTAAAACAAGTAATGCTCCGTTTTCCGACATTATTTGTCGATCTATGATTACTTGCGAATCGATTTGTCCTTCTCCGGAACCATCGATCAAAATGTAATTTGTTTCAACTTTTTCTTTTGTCTTCTTTATCTTTCCGGCATCTGTCGCAAGAACATCTCCATTTTGGAGCATTATTATGGCTTGTTCCGGAATTCCACAATCTTTGATTGCGAGATTCGCCAATGCCTGTCTCATGAAAAATTCTCCATGAATAGGAATTAAATATTTTGGATTTATAAGATTTATCATTTGCTTAAGCTCGTCTTGCTTCGCGTGTCCCGACGTATGCACTTCCATGATTTGGGTGTGAATTACTTCGGCGCCAAGCATACAAAGTTTGTTTATAACATTTGAAATAGATCTTTCATTTCCTATAATCGGTGATGCAGAAACAATGATCAAATCTCCTTTTTTCACTTTATATTGTGAATGTTCTCCTCCCGCCATACGGCTTAAGGAAGCCGAAGCTTCGCCTTGAGCTCCTGTCGTTAGTATCAATGCTTCTTCGTCGCGAATTTCTTTTTCTTTATATTTTTTTATGTCGATGACTAAACCTTTTGGCATACTTAAATACCCAAGTTTCTCTGAAATTTCTATATTGGTCTTCATGCTTCTTCCCGAAACAAAAACTTTTCTTTTGTTTTTTACCGCGCTGTCTAGGATTTGTTGAACCCTTCCGATTTGGCTTGAGAATGAAGCAACAATGATTCTGCCTTTTGCTTTTGCAATGATTCCGTCCAATACTTCTCCGACATCTTTTTCGGAAATAGTGTGGCCCGGTTTTGTCGCATTTGTGGATTCACATAAAAGCGCGAGGACGTTTTGTTTTCCTAGCTCAGCTATTTTATGAACTTCTGCCATTTGCATATTTCGTGGAGGAGTTTCGTCAAATTTGAAATCTCCAGTTGTCACAATTTTCCCCGCAGGAGTATCTATAATTATTCCCATTGCGTCCGGAATTGAATGTGCAACTCTGAAAAAACTAACTGAAAAATTTCCAAGTTTTATTTTTTCATCCGATTTTATTTTGTGCAATTTTGTAAACTTTTGAATTTTGAATTCTTTTATTCTTTCTTCAATAAGTCCAATAGTCAAAGGCAATGAATATATCGGTGGAAAATCGAGTTTTGGCAGTATATAAGGTATTCCGCCTGTGTGATCAAGATGTCCGTGAGTTATAAAAACTCCTCTGATTTTCTTTTTGTTTTTTTCCAAATATTTCACATCCGGAATCACGTAATCTACTCCAAGCAATTCTTCGCCCGGAAATTCAAGACCCATGTCTACAATGATAATGTCATTTTCGTATTCGAAAATTGTCATATTTTTTCCGACCTCGTCGAGTCCTCCTATTGGGATTATCTTTAATTCACCTTTTAGCGCAGGGTAAGCTTGTCGTTCGTTTTGCGCTTGAGGCTGAGGTCTTTGTGATTGTGGTTTCTGAGGTTGAACCTGCGGCCTTGGCGCATTAGGCTGAGGCCTTGGCGCGTTAAAGCGCTGTTGTGGATTTCTTCCTTGAACCTGTGGTCGCTGGGTTGTAACCTGCGGCCTTGGCGCATTAGGCTGAGGCCTTGGCGCATTAAAGCGCTGTTGTGGATTTCTTCCTTGAACCTGTGGTCGCTGGGTTGTAACCTGCGGCCTTGGCGCATTAGGCTGAGGCCTTGGCGCGTTAAAACGTTGTTGAGGATTTCTTCCTTGAACCTGCGGTCGCTGGGTTGGGCCTTTATTTTTTTGTTGAGCTTGTTGCGGATGATTCGGTTTGTTGGAGTTTTGCGATAAGTTAATCGCAGGTGAATCTTTTGGATGCACCTCTTTATTTCCCCCCATACCGAAAGCTCTCTTCATCCATTCGTCAATTCTATCGTCCATTTTTTTCTTTTACTAAATAATTCGTTGTTGACCGCTTACCATCTATATTATAGCATTGTTTAGGGTAAAATATCAACAAGTTCATGGATCAACGTAGTAAAATTGCAGTGTTGGGATACGGGATAGAGGGAAAAGCGATGGTCAAATATCTGCTTGCACATGCGTATTTTGACGTTACGATTTGCGACAAGAATGTAGATTTGGGGGATGAAATCCCGGATGGAGTGAGTACAATTTTAGGGGCGAATTATTTGGAGAATTTGACGGATTTTGATGTGATTTTTAGAAGTCCAGGGATAAAATATTTGGAACCTGCCATACAATTTGCGAAAGAAAATGGAGCGGAAATCAGTAGTCCTATGGCGTTTTTTGTAGACATATGTCCGTGTCGAATTGTTGGGATTACCGGAACAAAAGGAAAGGGGACGACAGCGACGCTGATTTGTGAAATGTTGAAAAATGCGGGAGTTATTTCTTATCTTGGCGGAAACATCGGTGAATCTCCGATGGATTTTTTGGATAAACTCACAAAAGACAGTGTTGTTGTTTTGGAAATGTCGAGCTTTCAATTGCAAGATATGACAAAAAGTCCGCATGTCGCGATTGTTTTGAATACCACTATCGATCACTTGGATTATCATGCCGACAAAGATGAATATTTGCGTGCGAAGGAATCGATTTTGGCGCATCAGAATAAGGATTGCTTGGCTATTTTGAATAAAGATTATGAGTATGTGAAATATTATAATGAGCTTGTAAAAGGGCAGGTGAAATTTGTAAGCGTACATAAAAAAGTTGAGGATGGGGCTTTCGTGAAAGACGGGGAGATTTTTTATGCGGAATATGGAGACGTAGAAAAAGTTTGTGATTTGTCTGACATTGCGCTCGTCGGAAAACATAATTTTGAAAATGTTTTGCCGGCAATTTGTGCGGCAAAAGAATTTGGAGTGCCTTTTGAGATAATGAAAGAGACAATAAAAAGCTTCACGGGACTTCCTCACAGGCTTGAGTTTGTGAAAGAAGTGGATAGTGTCAAATATTATAATGATTCGTTTTCTACCACTCCTGAGACGTCTATGGCGGCTGTGGATAGCTTTGATGTCCCGACTGTTTTGATTGCCGGTGGATTTGATAAAAATTTGAATTACAAGGAATGGGCGCTATTGATTTTGACAAAACCAAGTCTTGAAAATGTGATTTTGTTGGGACATACTGCTGACAGAATGGAACAGGATTTGAGGGATGCGGAGGAAAAATTGGGAGAGGGGGAGGGAAGTCCTACAAAAATCTTTAGAGTTAACAATATTCATGAAGCTGTCGTTTTAGCCCGCAAGGAAGCCAAAAAGGGCGGTATCGTCGTGATGTCTCCCGGCAGTAGTAGTTTCGATCTTTATGCAAATTATAAAGAAAGAGGGAATAAATTCATGGAGGAAGTGAAGGGGTTGTAGATTCTTTCTATAAAGCGTTTGGTTCTTGAATTTCTTGTGCGTGCGGTTTGCCGCGGAGCATGGCGATAATGTTTTTATCGACGACTTTTGTCGCAAAAAGCATGGCGACGTAAATGGCTCCACCAAAAGGAACTAGGGCTATCAAATTCCAGTTTTGCAGGAATGAATATGAAAGTTTTTGACCGAAATAAACTGCTACTCCCATCACTAATGCGGAGAAAATTATTTTGAAAAGATTTGTGAAATTTAGTGAGAATGGCAAAGATTTTTTTGCGTAAGTGTAGTTTAAAATCAGTATAAAAAATTCACTGATTACACTCATTATTGCACAACTTCTGAATCCTAACTGTGGGATCAGGATGATGTTTCCGGTGATATTCAAGAGCACACATGATGCGTTTATATATAGAAGCCTGTACTGTTTATTTACCGCAATCATTATGAATGCAAAAAGTACATTTATGAATTGGAATAAAAGTGCGAAAACCAAAATTTGAAATGCTATGTCGGAACCGAAATATCCTTCGGAAACACGACTCAAGAAATCAGGAGTCGAAACTGCGAAGACTATCGGATAAGCCAAAATCACGCCTCCAACTACGATTGGAATGGCCATGGCGCAAAGAAAATCGAAAGCATATTTTATGATTTCTTTGTATTTTTCTGAGTTTTCTTTTATCGCTTTTGTGAGTACCGGTAGAACTGAATTCATGAAATATAACGGCAAAATCGAGAACTGTTCCAGCATTTTTGTTGCAACTCCGTAGATTCCTACTTGTTCTTTTGTGCCCATTATTGAGAGCATAATCGGCCCTATGTTTAAATAAACTGTGTTTAAAATTAACGCTAAACCATACGGAATAGATCGGCTAAGAATTTGTTTCCAGAATCCAAAATCAAATCTATATTTTAATGTCGTGTATTTTTTTACGTAATATCTCGTTGTTAATTCCATGATTAATGCGCCTACATTTCCTGCAACAAGTAGCATGTAGAAGCCCATTTCTTTGTAATCTGGGAATCCCCAGAAAACGATGTAAAGCATGAATGCAACTGTGATTACTTTTCCTGTTACTGTCGCTATTGAAGCTTTGTGCATTTTTAATTTTGCCTGCAAAACACTTGTCGTCGTGCCATTCATTATCGTGAGAATTACTGTAATGGATGCGACTGCGACTCCGAGGGAAATTTTTGTGCCTTCATATGCCGGGATCAAAAAAGCTGAGACTATAGCCACGCCCATGATTAAAACAACGAGGATTGTTCTGATGGAAAGGATATTCCCGATTATTTTTGGGATATCGTCTTCATTTTCTGACATTTCGCGAACTGCTATCGTGAAGAGTCCGAGATCTGCGGCGATTCCGAAAAATGCCAAAAAACTGTAAATCGCCGTGTATTCTCCATATCCTCCAACCGACAAATAGCTCGTTGCAATTTTCACAGAGACCAACCCAAGAATCGCGACTGCAAATTTTCCGATTATTTGAGCAACTGTGTTTGATAATATTTTTAGGGCTGTAGACATAATTCTTTGCGGCTATTTCGGCTGTATAAAAGTGCCGATTTTTAGTATAATATCACTTGTATTACTTTAATTTTTTTTATGCATCAAGTAAAGGCAGAACTCGAGGGAATTCAGGTTTTGATAAAGCAAGGTCTTGCAAATGTAAATCTTCCTGAGAAGAAAAAAGAATTAGAAAAATTAAATTATGAAATTGGACAACCTGATTTTTGGAATGACCCACAAAAAGCAGCAGAAATCAGTCAGAAAGTCAGCGTAATCGCAAAAAATATAGAGACTTGGGAGAAAACTTCGAAAGATGCTTCCGAACTTTTGGAAATGTCAGAAGAAATTTCTGACGATAGTGATCCAAAGGAGGCGCAAGAATTTTTGGATATGGTTGAGGCTTTTAAGAAAAATTGGAGAACGCTTGAGATTTCAACTTTTTTGGGAGGGAAATACGATGGCAATAATGCGATTTTATCTATTCATGCCGGAACGGGCGGAACTGATGCTCAAGATTTTGGCTCAATGCTGATGAGAATGTATTTGAGATATGCGGAGAGAAGTGGATTTTCCGCTGAGGTTTTGGATAAATCCGACGGAGATGAGGCTGGGATAAAAAGCTGTACTATTTTGATTAAAGGACAATTTACTTATGGCTATCTTAAGGGCGAAAGTGGAGTTCATAGATTGGTAAGACTTTCTCCATTTAATTCTAAAAATACACGTGAAACTTCTTTTGTTTTGGTGGAAGTTTTGCCTGAGATTACGGCTTCACAAGAAATAAAAATTAATCCGGATGATTTAAGAATTGATGTTTACAGATCGAGCGGAGCGGGAGGACAGAACGTGCAAAAAACATCTACTGCGGTGAGAATTACTCACTTGCCGACGAATATTGTTGTTGCATGCCAAAATGAGAGAAGCCAATTGCAAAACAAAGAGCAGGCAATGAAAATTTTGACGGCAAAATTGGTTAATTTGATGGAGCAACAACAGGCTAAGGAGCTTGGAGGTATCAAGGGAGAAAAGGTTGAAATGTCGTGGGGACATCAGATAAGATCGTATGTGCTTCATCCGTATAAAATGGTGAAGGATCATCGAACTGATTATGAAGAAAGCAATCCTGAAGCGGTTTTGGATGGGGAGATTAGCGGTTTCATTGAAGCTGAACTTAAGAAGAAATAAAGCTGCAGAAAGAGAAGTCACATATCTATTCGCAATAAGATCGTGCCATTTGTTAATTCTAACATGTACGAATTAACAAATTTGAGTAGATACATGATCTGCTCAAAAGCACGATAACCTATTGCTCATAAATATGTGACTTCTCTTTCTGTTGTTATTTTTTCATAAAAATTTTAAGTTTTTTTAACAAAAATTTAATCTCGGCATGATATACCGCTTGTATATTTACCTTTTAAATGATAATATTATGTCATATGATATTTTAATATTAAATTATATGAGCATGTTGTCCGTGCCTTTGACTCCTGAGCTTGAAGAGAAGATTAACAGGCTTGTAGAAGATGGCGTCGCCGCTAACAAGGCTGATCTGGCAAGAAAAGCTATTGAGTTTTTTGCAGAACAGCAGGCAATTGAGGATGTTTTGAGGGCGGAAAAAGAGCTTGCCGATGGCAAACTTCTTAGCGGGGATCTTGATGAATTAGCAAAACGTATATGATAATCTTTTACTTACCAGCTTTTGTAAAAAGTTATAGAAAGTTACCTGCAGACTTACGTGCTGAGGCTAAAGAAAAGATTGAACTGTTCAAAAAAGAGCCTAATCATCCATTTTTAAAAACTCATAAATTGAAAGGTACTCTTTTCGGAAGATTTGGTTTTTCGGTAAATTATTCTCACAGAATTGTATTTCAGTATTTATCAAAAACCGAAGTTGCATTGCTTGCGATTGGAACCCACGAGATATACAAATAATTTCCGAATATGTGGACAACAAGCCTAAAACTGTGTATAGTATTTGAGCTTTTTAATAGCGATTTATGACAAAATTAAAAATAGAAACTGGCACAAAAAATCCGATACTTAGAGCGAAATCTAAGCCTGTTAAAAAATTTGACGCAGCGCTTAGGAAATTTGTGAAAGATATGAGGGAAGCCATGATGAAGGAAGAAGGGCTTGGAATAGCGGCTCCGCAAGTTGGAAAAAATATTCGCGCGTTTATTGTGGTGATGGATTACAATAAAAAATCCGAAAGAATTTTGGCGATGATAAATCCTGAAATTGTCACAAAAAGTGAAGAGATGGAAGAGGGAGAAGAGGGATGCCTTAGCCTTCCCGGTAAATTTGCAAAAGTCATGAGACATAAAGAAATTACTGTGGAATTTTTTGATTTGGACTGCGTGAGGCAAGTTTTAAATCTTCGAAATTTAAATGCACGTGTTGTTCAACATGAGAATGATCATATTGAAGGAGTTCTTTTTGTTGATAGACTTGCGGAAGGCGCGATCATTGAAGAAATTGATGTGAAAAGAAAAAAGGGGGATAAAGATGGGGAAAAGAGAATTTAATTTTGAGGAATTTCTCCAAAAATCGGAGCTGTTGCCATGTTGTGAAATGCCACTTTTTCTTCGAGTGCCATCATTGCTCCAGAGGCCTGATGTGCAACCAGTATTTCTCTAAGCATAGGAGCAAATTCCTCGGTCCATTTTGTTTCTCCTTGAGGAGTTATCACTCTTGTTTTTGTGATGTCGAATGTGTTTCCGAATTGGTGGGTCGAAATTCCTGTCGTTGCTACCGGATTTTTTGCGAGAAGTTTTGTTATTTTTTTGCCTCTTTTGTTTCTCTTGACAACTTTAACCGGTGCATTTAGGGCTCGCTGATCCGCATCTGTCCTGTATAAATCAGAGATTACCAATTTGTATCCATCGGATTTTTTGTAAAAATCTTCGGCGACAAGTCTCAATAAATATAGTGCGTGAGGAATGAGATATGGTCTTTTTGCGAGCTCTCCTGCAACTGCAAAATGTTCATTTTTTGCGTCCACTTTTACTAATTTTCCGGCTTTTACTAACGCATCTATATCGTCCCCCAAAACCCCTGTACCTTCCGCTTTTGCTTGCGCCAAAAGCTTGCTTTGAGCAGAACGATATGGAGCTGTTTGATTGAATTTATAAGGGTACAATGATGGCCTTTTTGCCTTGGCGTCTTGATGAACTTCCCCCTGCAATACGGGCTTAATCACTTTTGCATGTGCAAAAATTTTCATGGCATATTGAACGGAATCTTTCCCAAAAGCTCCTGTGCCTTCCGTCCCGTTATCATAAGTGTAAAACCATAAAATAACTTCCCATGCGAAATTGTTTTCATCAAAATTTTTGGCGGCATTTTCTCCTTCTTTTTCCATGAACGCTTTCAGCAATCTGTTCACTCCGCCTCCACCTGAAATGTATGAGCAATATAGCATCGGGATCACGAATTTTTTTTGGAATGATTCCTCGGACTCAAATGGGAATTTTGTTTTGAATTCTTGAAGGGTGCCTTTTATTCTTTTTAAATATGCATCGTAATTGAATGGAGCCATAGAGCTTGAGGCTTCAGGAGAATGAAGAAGTGGGCGAAGATATGATTGGCTTGTTCGTCCTGACAATCTGAAAGTCAAATCCTTTTCAAGCGTACCTTTGTTTGTCGCTAACAAGTCCACCGAGTTACCGGAAAAGCTTTCTCCGTTCCTTTTATTGGCTTGCATCTGCCATAATCCGTAACATTCTCTTGAGCTTGCCGCGTCTTCATCCCAGCGTGATTCTACTGTGGCTTGGCCGTAAATACATGTTTGTAGGAATTCTTGCCTTACTTCGTCATTTACAAAATATTTTGAAGTTTCCGTTTCTGCAAATGCGTCTCTGTAATTTGGATAAACTCTGTCTATCAAAGGAGATGCTTTTGTTTTTATTCTGTCTGCAAATCCCGGATCAGGGCTTACTTGTACACGAGGTTTATTGTTGGCTAAGTCTATTGTTATTCCTTTTGCCGCAAGTTTTTTGCGATTTTCCGCGTGCCATTCGTTTGAGGCTACGGCTACTCTTGCTTTGTAGGCTTTCTTGCTTTCTTTTTTAGCCTTCGGTGGCCGTATAAAATCATATGGAAATTCTCCTACAATTCTAAAATTATCGTCTAAATAATAGGCTGTTTTTTGTGCTGAGGATAAGATTCTTACCTGATCATCTATTGTTCCTTGAAAAGATGGATGCGCGGAGGCGTTTTCTTGAGTTTCTTCCGAGGTGGTTTTTGTTGTTTCTTGCAGTAGTTGTGGTCTTGTTCCCAATGTATCCGGCGTTGCAGTAGAGCCAACATAGCTTTGTATAGTTTTGACTACTTTTATCCCACCATTCATTCCGGCGGCCCCTATTGCCAATCCGGCAAGGGCGGCGGCAACTTGGCCCGCTTTTATCTCGGACATTTGTCCAATCTTTTGTAAAATTCCTCTTCCTTTAGCACTTTCGGCAGGAGTTTGTGAAGGTGTTGCGGGTTGCTGTGGTTGAGCCTCAGGTGTAGCCGGATTTTGATCTTCTGTGGACATGAGGGGATGGGAATTATTGCCTTGTGACGGAGAACTTTCGCATGTCATCCTTGGGGAATTGTGAAACATCTTCGTATGTCCATTCCCAGCCTGGTGCAGGTTTTCTTTTTCCTTCTGGTGTAATTATGATTTGGCCGTTCTTTATGGCTTCGTCTATTGATTTTGGAATGACTACTGTTCCTGATGGGATTTCTGCTGGTGCTTTTGGGTCTACATCTGGATTTTTCTGTGCCGTTATATTTGCCGATCCATTTATTAAAGGGATTCTGTTCGCACCATAGATTGCTCCACTCATTGCTCCACCAACCAATGTTCCCCATACAAGTAATCTTGCTGCTTTATTATGCATAATTTTTCTAATCTTATTTGGGGATTTTGGCGTTGGAGCACGACTTGGGGCAGTTTTTTGTTCAACCGGTAAATCAGGAGAAACGGGAATTGGAGGATTAACCGCCACTTCTTCCGGTGGTTCGTCTTCCGGAAACGTTATACCATCGTCAGAGGTTGTTGTGGTTATCCTCGGTTCGTCCAAGTCCACTGGGTACAACTTTACTTCATACTGCGGTACGTTAGTTGGGGCTGCGGCCGGTGTCGAAGTTGATGTTCTTGCCGCAATTGGGCCAACAACAATCTGGCTGTTGGTTTCGACTGGCGTTCCCAGTTCATCGTCCAACCTTATAAAATCATCATCCGGTTGTTGTCCTTCTGTAGACATTTATTTGTATTTAAGTTAAGAGTATGGTATTTTATGTGGTTTCGAGGAAAATGTCAAGAGGCCGTTATCGAGATTCCTGCTTCTTATTCTTCTTTTTATGCTTCTCGACTGCGTCGTGTATGGTTTTTTTGATCTTGTCCGAGCTATCCCAATAATCGATTACGATTACGTTTTTGCCACTGCCTAGTTCTTGAAGTCCTTGTCCTGTTTTTCTGTAAAAAATTTGAAACAAACTATGTTTGTTTAACATTATCTCAAGCTTGTTTGCCTTTATGTATTCATCATCGATAACGGAGAGAGTGTGGATGCCAAGTTTTAGACTTTGCTCGTATTTTTTCAAATCTTCTAAATCATAATTAGTGTCTGCCCATAAACTTATCTCTAATTTTGGAGTAAGGCTATCGCTTAACGCTTGTACCCAATCTCTTACCTCGTCTTTCTTGAATACTTCTACAATTGGCCGTACGGTTATTACATTTTTGTAAGTTGTTATTGTGTATTTTCGGCGAGAACCATTGTCTTTAACTGTGGCAGGGAATCCTCCTTTCTGTGGCTTGGAAAAGTCCATGTCCATACTTACTGTTCTTCCGGCTTTATCTGTCATAGTAAGTAAGATATAATCATTATCTTTGCCTTTTTTTACTTCTAGTTTGTATGTAAAGCTGTCCTTCGGTAAGACTCCCAAGTCGACCTTAAACCGATAAGAAGCTTTTTCTTTTCCTTTGTCGTCGAGGGTTGTTACCCAAGTCTTCCCCTCTTCTCTCAAGAGTTCGTGTAGGTGTTTTACTTTGGCCGCGGCTTCTGCGGCGGCTTCTGCGGCGGCTTCTGCGGCGGCTTCTGCGGCGGCTTCTGCGGCGGCTTCCGGTGCGGAGATTGTGTATACATTCTTTTCATTATCACAGGTTATTTCTAATTTTTTATTATCATCATAATATTTCATTATCTCGCCATTTTTTGGGTTCCTGTAAATAAATCCGAGCCTTGATTCCCCGTCATATATTGAAACGATCTTTTCTCCATAGACTGGATTGGTATTTTTGGGATATTGGAGCGATTCAACCTTTAAACTGTATGGTGTTGTGTTGTTTATTCCGTATCCCAATGTTGATTTGTCTGGATCTGTAACGATGATTGTTTTTTCGTTATCACTCAGCCCAACTTCTCCGTAGTATTTTGGAACTACTTTTTCGAGTTTTTTCTTTCGTGCTCTTTCTTTTACCTTTGGATCTCTGAATGGATCGACCACGGCGCCGTTTTCTGTTAGGAGTAGGCTGGATTTTCTGTCGGCCGGAGTTTTTTGTTTTGATCCAAGTTCTACACGGATGAGGTCTTTATTATCAAGTTGGACGTTTTCGTCATCTAATATACGTGCTTTTATGTCTCTGGATCTTTCGATGGCAAGAGCCATATTGAAGATTCCTTGGGCTTCAAGGAATGCATCTTGGTTGTCTTGAACGAGCTGTTTCGCTGCCACTAAATCTGAGCCTACTTTTGCGATATAGTTTAAGATTAAATCTTTTGTTTTCTTGTTTGGATCTTTGTCCTTAGGCTCGAAGATTACTCTTCCGGCAGACATCAGTTCTAAGAGTTTTGCTAGGGCGGTGGCTTTGTCTGTATGCCACTCTTGGGTTTGGTTCTCAACTTTTTTGAGTGAGTATTTTGTTCCGTCTACACTTCCTAGGTATGCGAGTTTATCTTTACTGAGTGACCCCTTGCTTATCAATTCTTTTGTTCCTTTTATGATGTCTTTTGTTTTTTTTGATGCATCCCCTTTTATGTGTCTGTCAAGTTTGTAGTAGTACAGGAATGCCTTCTTGATTTGCTTAGGAGAGGCTTCGACTTTTACGGTTTTTAGAAGCGTTTGCAATTCTGATATGTCTAGTTTTGATTTGAAGTCTAAGGCTTCGGGTGCGGGGGCGAGTGCTTCGGGTGCGGGGGCTTCCTTGATTTCGAAATTGCCATCTTCGAGTTGGGAAACCTCGTATGCTTTTCCGTCTGCAGATTTTAATTTGTCTGAGCCTACAACATTGAATTTGTCTTCTTTGTGCTCATAAACAAGCCATCGTGTCATTTCACCCATTTTAATATGAATGCATTTGGTGCCATGCTTATCTGCAAAATCTGGATTTACTCCATCCAAGGTTAAGGTAACCTTAGCTTTTAGTTCCTCCGGTACGCTGATCTTTGTTGCTTTTTTTGTGTCATCCGGAAGAGTGACAGTGAAGGTATTTTCTTTGAATTCGTAGTCTTTTGGTGGTTGTTTTTCTGGCGCGGCTGGTGCGTCGGCGGGTGCGTCAGCGGGGGCGACCTCGTCGCCAGCTGGTGCAGCTTTGTCGTCGGCGCTTATGTCTCCTTGTAGCGGCTCACTTGATACATTTGGCGCAGGCGCCCCATATGGATCGTCGTCTGCAGGTGGCGCGACTTTGTCTTTTTTCGCCGCTAGGTCTGCAGATGGGTCTGCGTCTGCTTTTCTTGCGGCTTCCGCGGGAACTTTTTCAAGTTTTCCTTTGGTGTCGATGTAATACCATTTGCCTCCTTCTTTAACGTTGGCAAAGCCGTCGCTAAATGGCTCTGCGTAATCAAATGCTTTTCCTTTAAATGCTTTTTCCCCTTTGGTGTCTATGTAATAATACTTCCCGTTTTCTTTCTCTTGAACCATCGCGAAGCCGTCGCTAAATGGCTCTGCGTAATCAAATGCTTTTCCTTTAAATGCTTTTTCCCCTTTGGTGTCTATGTAATAATACTTCCCGTTTTCTTCCTCTTGACCCCATTGAAATCCTTCACTTAAGGCTCCTTCTTCGTAATATTTAGGTTTTTCTGCTGCGGCTGGCGCGACTTCGTCTTTTTTTGTCGCTAGGACTACAGAGGGGTCTGCGCCTGCCTCTGCGGTTTTCTTTGTGACAGTTCCTGGGACTGCTTTGTCCAGCGTTGCGCCTTCTGGTAAGTCTGCGGCGGTATCCGGGGTTGCCTTCGATGGAAGTGGAGCTGCTTCTGGCCCCGTAGCTTGTTGAAAACACAAGCGGTTTTCTTTGCCAAGCAAATTTAGTATATTCTCAAATAGGTTGAAATTGTGCATAGTTTTTGTTTTTATTTTATTACTTATTTCTTTGATGTATTATTTTACCATACTTTTGAGTCTGTACGCAAGGTAAAGAAGTTTCTTGAATGCGTGCTCTTGGGGGTTTATGTATGTGAGACGCTTTCCGCCGAATTTGTTTTTGAAGTCGGTGACGCCCGAAAGTTTGTGTTTTTGGTCATTTTCAGGGGAAATTCCCATAAAATCGTACCACTTGAATCCGTCTTTTTTTGCCTCTGTTATGGCGTGCCATTGAAGTAAATATGGCGCCATCGTGTTTCTGTATTCGTTTGAGGAGGCACCATAATAATATGTCGCTGTGTCTTTGTGGGTCACGGCGATCATGCCGGCGACGGGGGTGTTTTCGAATTTTGCGAGATATAAAATGGCTTGTTGTGGGAGATTTTCGACCATCGCGGTGTAAACTTCTTTTGGATGACGAGTAAATCCGTCTCTCGTTGTCGTGTCTCCAAGAAGTTCATAAAAATCGTCGATGGCTTTGTTTAGCTCTTTTTTGTTCGACGGTGTGTCGTCGTTTGCTGTGTATTTTTCGATTGTTACGCCTTTTTTCTCGGCAAGTTTTATATTGTATCTGCCTTTTGGTTTCATTTCGGAAAGTAATTTTTCTTCAGATTTTTCAAGGTCTAAAACAAGTGTATCTTGAGGATAAAATCCTTCTTTGATTTTTCGGAAATTTTTGAAGAGTAGGGAAGTGTGCTTGCTTGTTTTTGCAATAATCGGTGGATCAAAACGGACAAAAATCGAATGTTCCAGTTTTGAAAGTTTTGAGATTTCTTCTAAAAGTGATGAAACTTGGTGATTTATTTCCTTTTCAGTGAGATTTTCATAATCCAAAAGTGGCCCACGTGAGCCATAAAACCAAGAATAACCTTTTGGCATTTTGTGACGAATTACGACCGTTCCTCCTATGATTTTTAGGGCTTTTGCGTCCTTCTTTGGACCGCCTGTTTTCTCATCTGTGAGCGCAATAATCCAATATTGTCCACGACCTTTCATCACTCCTTGGAAACGTGCCCAAGCCGAAGATTGTTGGATTCCTCCAAGTGGATGATTATTCACAAATTCATCCCAAATGACTTCCTCTGATTTTGCTAAGATTTTGGCTTTCATCAGGGAGATTTTACGCTACTTTTTAAGTTTTTTCCACGCTTTTTGGAGGGTTTTTCTAAAATAATTATAAAAAGATTTTGGTTGAAGTTTTTTTTGGCATGTGTATTATGGTGGCAATCACCATGAGAGGCTACCCAAAGGTTTTCGTGCCGCGGCAATGCCTCTTTTTTAGTATTTAGTACTATTTCTTCTCTAATTTTTCACGAGTATTGTTTAAGAATGTTATGTGCTCGCCAAATCCCCCCAATAAAGAGGAGTATTTGTGTCTATTCGGGATTATCAGTCCAAATAACTTATTCTTATGATTTAAATGTTTTATTAAGCAGTGAAAATCCCCATCACCTGTTACTATTAGTGATTTGCCGTAGTTTGCGTACTCTATCATTGAATGCAGAACTAGTTCCGCATCGATATTTCCTTTTGTTGTCCTGTTTTTAGCTCCCTGCAGTGTTGGCTTAAATATAATCGAATAATTTGATTCCCTAAGAAAATCGTAAAGTTTTTCTAAAAAAACTCTCCTTTTTGGGGGAGAGTTTTTGTAAGTTTTTTTAGGTTGTGTAGAGAAGAAATACAGTGCGACTTCGTCGCATTTTAGTTCATCTTTTGTCTGATGAATGCCGGAATGTCTAGTTCGTTTTCCGTTTGTTTAAGCGGTGTTGAATCTGTACCTGAGAATGCTGAACGGCTTCGAGCCTTCAAAATTGAAGTGTCGTTTTGCTTGTAATCAAAGCCTGTCGCAACAACAGTAATCTTGATTTCTCCAGTGTATGAATCGTTTATTACGGCTCCGAAGATTATATTTGCTTCAGGATCTGCGGCTTCAGTAATAACTCTTGCGGCCTCATCAACCTCGAACATACTCAAGTCGTTTCCACCAGTAATGTTGAACAAAATACCCTTTGCACCGTCGATAGAAAGTTCCAAAAGTGGGCTTTCGATAGCGGCTTTTGCGGCTTCTTCGGCTCTGTTTTCTCCTGTTCCGTAACCAATTCCCATAAGCGCTGAACCTGCGTTTTCCATAACAGCTTTTACGTCCGCGAAATCCACATTGATCATTCCGTGAACCGTGATCAAATCTGCAATACCTTGAACACCTTGTCTTAGAACATCATCAACTACCGCAAATGCGTCATTTAGCGGAGTTTTCTTGTCTATTATTGAAAGAATCTTGTCATTTGGAATTGTAATAAGTGTATCAACTTTGTTTTTTAGGTTTTCTAATCCTTCTTCCGCCTGGCTCTTTCTCTTGTGTCCTTCGAATGAGAATGGCTTTGTGACAACTGCGACCGTTAGAATGCCCATTTCTTTCGCTATATTAGCGATTGCAGGGGCGGCTCCCGTTCCAGTTCCTCCTCCAAGACCACAAGTCACGAAAATCATGTCGCTTCCTTCAAGAGCATCTCTTATTTCATCTATGCTTTCTTCGGCGGCCTGTCTTCCGATATCAGGGTTTGAACCGGCTCCAAGTCCACGTGTTGTAGCTTTTCCTATATTGATCTTTGTTGGAGCGTCTGAGTGATACAAAGCTTGCGCATCTGTATTCACGGAAATGAAATCAACGCCTTTTAATCCTGATTTAATCATACGGTTAATCGCGTTTCCTCCACCTCCTCCAACTCCAATGACCTTTATATTGGCTACCGGTGTGATTTCAGGAGTGACTTCCATCGTTCTTGGTTTTGGCTTTAGAACTACTGATTCTCTGTGTGAAGAGAATAAGTTTTTAAGGTCTTGTTTGTCATCACGTGTTGCCATGGCATTTTTTTATTAAATGGAAAAGAATTATTACCCATTGCTTGACAGTTTGTCAAGGTGAAACTTAATTTAATAATGGGTAATTTATATCTTTTGGGTGCCTTTATGGGAGCAAGTTTTTAAACCAGCTCTTCATATTGTTCAGCCCTTTCTTTATATTTAGGCCCTTTAACCCCATTCCTCCATGTGGTCTGCCTTCAAATCTTGATCCCCAAATCAGAAGTCCTATTGCTGTTGCATAGGCAGGGTCGTCAATTTTGTCCACAACTCCATCGTAGTTTTGAGGGAATCCAATTTGGGCAGGAAGATTTAGTGTTTCGCGTGCAAGGTCTATTATTCCCGGCATTTTTGCGCCAGCTCCCGTAAGAATTGCTCCGGCAGGAAGCATTCCGTCTCTGTGAATTTTTGTAAGTTCGTCTTTTACCAACAGTAAAATTTCGTGATATCTGGCCTGAATAATTTCTACGACTTGTCTCTTTGATACGACATGAACGTCTATTTTGCTCAAGAGAGAGAGGTCTATCACTTCTCTGTCATTTACATCTTCAGGGATTACGCTTCCGTATTCGATTTTTAGTTTTTCGGCTGTGTCTATAGACGTACGAAGACCGATTGCGATGTCATTTGTGACGTTTTCTCCTCCGACCGGAACCATTGATGTGTGAAGAAGCGCTCCATCTTCAAAAACGGTGACGGACGTTCCGCCGCATCCAATGTCTATAACCACGACGCCAAGCTCTTTTTGACGCTTTGAAAGGACAGCTTCGGATGGCGCGAGTGAATTTGGGATGATGTCGTCAATGTCCACTCCGGATTGAAGTACGCATTTTTCAAGATTTTTGATAGTTGGATCGAATCCTGTAATGATGTGTGTTTCGACTTCGAGGCGAATTCCTGTCATTCCAACGGGGTACTTTATGCCCTTTTGTTCGTCTACCGTAAATGTCTTTGGGATAATTCTTAAAATTCTTCTGTTGCTTGGAATTGTTACCGCTTGCGCCGCTTCTATCACTCTATCCACATCATCTTCTGAAATCTCGTTTTCGGCTTGAGAAACAGCAATTACGCCTCTTGAATTCAAAGATTCTATGTGGTTTCCACCAATTCCCAAGAAGATATGGTTTATTGGTTCTCCTGCCATTCTTTCGGCGTCTTCAAGTGATGCCGAGATGCTGTTTATTGTTTCTTCAACGTCTATGACCGCTCCTTTTCTTAGCCCCGTTGATGGAGCTATTCCCACGCCTATCACATTTGTAACCGGAGACTCATCGTCTTTTACACCAACAACCGTCCTTATTTTTGAGCTACCGATGTCCAGGCTGGCAATAATTTTTGATCTTGCCATATGCTTTATTTGTAAATTTTAATGCCCTTTGCTTTGCTTGATAGTACTAGAAATCCATTTGCGTGACAAATCAAAAAAATTGTTCGGGCCAGTATGCGGGTGGGGAAGATATTTATTTGAAATTGATGTTATCATTTGTCAGTCCTAACATGTACGGACTGACAAATATTGACTGATCATGATCAGTCAATAAATAACATAAGTAATTTCAAATAAATATCTTCCCCACCCGCCTCAGATCGGCTCGAACAATTTAAAATAAAGTTTGTTGTTCGACAGAGTCTTCTGCGCGTGTTCGGTCTGAGTGATTGTTGAAATTTGTGAGTTTTGCAATGAGGCTTTTGAATTCGAATTCTTGAAAAAGTGAAATTATTTTTTCCTTGTCGTATGCGTGGGAAACGCATGCTTCGAGATTTAACGAAACCGGCACATCTCTGACTATTGTTGCGAGATGTAGGCTTTGAAATGCAGAGTCTTTGTCCATAGACAATTTTTCCTTTAATTTGCCTTCGATTTCGTCGATGTGTCTATATATATTGTCTATTGTCCCGTATTTTTGAAGGAGAATTAATGCTGTCTTGTCGCCGACGCCATTCACCCCTTTTATATTGTCCGAGCTGTCGCCTTTTAGGCCTTTTAGCTCAGGAATTTGGGCAGGAGTAAGCCCGTATTTTGCGAATACTTTTGGGATATCGTAAGTGATTGTTTCTGCGATTCCCCTGACCGGTGTGTAGACAAATGTTTTTTCGCTGACAAGCTGGATCGCGTCCATGTCGCCAGTGACTATATACGTGTAGACATCCTCTGATTTTTCGGCTTGGGTTGCCAGCGTTCCCAAAACGTCGTCGGCCTCAAATCCTTCTTTCTCGTAAATTGGAATGCCGAATGCTTCAACTACGCGACGAATCATAGGGATTTGCTCGTAGAAATCGTCGGGGGCTTTTACGCGAGTTGCTTTGTATTCTTTATACTCTTCGTGTCTGAAAGTTGGGCCTTTCAAGTCGAAAGAAACTGCTATGAAATCCGGATGCTCTTTGTTTAGAATATTTAAAAGCATTGATGAAAAACCATAGACTGCGTTTACCAAAGTTCCTTTTGAAGTTTTGAATGGTGGGATTGCGTGATATGCGCGGTGCATTATTGCGTTGCCGTCGATGAGTATTAATTTCGTCATTATTTCAAGGTTTTGTCAAGAAGTAGTATGTCGACATTTGCCCTATTATAGGGTATAATTTCTTAATTAACAAAAATAAAAACAAAATGAAAACTAAACCTGTAGACCTACTTATCAAAGACAAATCAGAAGCGAAGAATACACTTTCTTCAATGCTGAAATTCCACATAAAGAAGCCACTTATTGCACTTTTTGTAGACAAGGAATTGAGTGAGATGGAAGAAAGAAATTTGACGATTATTTTGGATGGAATAAAAGATTTGGAGGCTACTGTCATCGCGATTGCGGACACAAATTCTGAGATTTTTGCGGACGTAAAAACGATGAAATATGATAGAATGAACAGACATTATCTTCTTGAGGCGGCAGACATTGCGCTCGTATTTTCTTTTACTGATGTAGGAGAAATTCTTGCTAATGGAATTATTCCCGTAAGTTACGAAAGGCCGGAAGTAAAAAATTATGATCCAAATCATGAAAGCGGGAATGCTTTCATTTACAAAACATCTTCTCCTTGGAGTGTTTTCGCGGCATTAGTAAGAGCCGTAGAAACTTTCAAATTTCCATACGATTGGAAACATATCATCAGGCAGGGGCTTATCTAAGAGGGCTAGTGGCATATTATTTTTCAAATACGGCTATTTGTTTTGCTCGTGCTAACATGTACGCACGAGCAAATATAGACATGCATGCATGTCTATAGAAATAGCAATATATTTGAAAAATGATATGCCACTAGCCCTCAGCATATTATCCCTGTCTTTACTGCAAGCTTTCCGGAGAGGAAGTAGTGCTACTTTCTGTCGTTATGCTTTTTATTGTATTGATTATGTCTCCGAGATTGATGTATTTGATGATATCAAGTCCCATCGCTTTACCAACTGTTCCGACAATTACTGTTGAAAGGATTGTGATGATAAGACCGATAATGGCGTATCGAATTGTGGAAACTGCTGATTTGATTTTGTCTTCGGCTCCCCCTGAAAGGATGAAAGATATTCCTCCCATGAAGATAAAAACCACGGATAAAAATCCCGCAACAATGATTGCATAAGCAAGTCCTCTGTTTATTATTTCGAGTACTTGATAATTTTGTGCAGCTTCAATAATACTTTGAGACTCAGCGTATGCAGTTGGGGAAAACATAGTGAAAGAGTTTAATTTCTATTCCTTACAAAAAGAATATACTCTTAAGCTTCGATTGGTTCAACTATTTTTAAATTTACGCGTGCATTATTTTGAGAACCGATGATTCTAAGCAGTGTTCTTAGGGCTTTTGCTGTTTGCCCGCCTTTGCCAATGATCTTGCCCATGTCATCTTTTCCCACTTCAAGAGTAATCAAAACTCCCATTTCGTCTACTTTTCTTTCGATTTTTATTTCGTCAGGGTTTCCGACGATTTGTGAAACTACAAATCTAACAAATTCTACATCTTTATTGCTGTCTATTATTGGATCTGTCATTGCAGTAAAAGTTATAAAATATGAATTAAGGTATGTTTAAACTTGAATTTTATTTTTATGCTGCTGCTGGCGCTTCCGGCTCTGGAGTTGGCTCTGCTTTTACTTCTGCTTTTGGCGCTGGAGCGACTGCTGCTGGAGCTTCTTTTTCTTCTTTCTTTTTCTTCCTCTTCTTGTTTCTTGGTTCAATATATTTATCCATTCCTTCAAATCCTTCTTTTTTTAGAAGAACTGCGACTGTGTCTGAAGGCTTAGCTCCGACTGAAATCCAATGTTTCACGCGTTCACCGTCAACTTTTAAGACCTTTGGATTGTCCGCAGGTTTGTAGAACCCAAGAGCCTCAATGAACTTACCTTTTACGGCAGATGCGTGCTCCTGAAGGACGACTCTAAAGCTTGGCTGTGCGTGTTTTCCGACTCTGGTTAATCTGATTTTTAACAAGTTTTTGGAGTTAAATTCTGAAAATTGCTTGGATAGCGGGCTTTATTTTAGACATTGATGGCAGGAAGTCAAGCGAAAAGTGGGAAAAGGTGTTGTCGTTTCCACAACAACAGAAAATTGCCAATTTAACTTGTAAAAAAAAACTGCTTGGGAATATAATTGGTTCCCAAATGAAAATGATAATTTGGATTTATGAAGAAACGAAAGATACAATCAGGCAGTACTTTGAGCGATGGGTTTGACCGGATTGAGAATAAGATTGACGGAATTATTGATGACCTCAAGGGCATGGCCAGCAAGGATGACCTCAAGGGCATGGCCAGCAAGGATGACCTCAAGGGCATGGCCAGCAAGGATGACCTCAAAAGCATGGCCAGCAAGGATGACTTGGATAAAGCTATGTCTAAAATGGTAACAATAGATCATTTCGATTACGTTATAGGCATGATGGTAACCAAAGTCGAATTTGATGATTTTAAAGAATATGTAGTAGAAAATATGTATACTAAAGCCGATCATTCTAAATTTTTGGACATTTTGGACGTTATGGGTTTGGAATTTAAAAACACTCAACAGTCAAATATATTGACCGGCAAACAGTTATGCGACATGGACGATAAAATTAATGGTTTTGACAAAAGATTACGAGTCTTGGAACAAAAAATTTGATTTTTTTACTCAGTAACTTCCGAGTAACATTTTTCGCAATAGACTATGGCGTCTGAATCTTCTTTGAAAGTTGTTTGGATTTCGATGTTACATTTTTGGCAATTTCTTTTGTATAGGTGGCGTTGAGTTCTTAAATTAAAACGATTTTTGTGGCGACAATCGTGGCAGTCGTTTGGTATTGGTAGAAGTTGTTTTTTGTAAAAATTTAATTCTTCTTCCGTGATTTTGTAATTTTTTTTGCAAGTTTCGCAGGCAAGGATTTGAGCCGTGATGTCCGGCTTTATTTCATCTATGTATTCCGGAACAACATAGGTTTGCGGCAAATAATCACGTTTATCCGGATCTCTCCAAGTGTATCCTTTATTGATCGCGTCTTCTTTTGAGAGAGGGTAATAGTCTTGCGCGACAGTTTCATTGTAACTATATGGTGCAAGTTCTTTTGGAAAAAATTCGCCAAATTCTTGATCTTTCTCCATATGTGCAATAATTTTAGGAACGAGTTCGTTGTATTCTTTCTCTGAATATTGTTTGTTTAAAATGCAGTAGCTTTTGTGTTTTAGGCCTATGCATCCGAATAAATCGTGACTATTCTTCATGCATAATTTTGAATAACTAATGTTGTAACATCCTGTCCAAATTTGATCAGAAAAAATTACAGTTTTAGTCCCAGCCCCGGTTTCGTGACACTCATAACATAATTCTGCGCCTTCTAAAGAGCCGAAAACAGTTATGTCTTGGCAGTTTTTCATGAATCTGCTGTTTGTTACATGTTTGCAATCCCATGAATTATTTATATCGTAACAGTCGCTACAATTTTTGCAATTTGAGATGTAATTTCCGGAAACATCTTCATTTTGGTGGCCTTCGAAATATTTTTGTGGATATTTTTTTGCGATTGTAAGAAAACTTTCGTGTGCCTTTTTTAGGCTTTTTACAGACATTTTTTTGAATGCTTCGGTTTTTTTCTCGTAAGATTCTTTGTCCAATTTTTCATTCAAGAAAAAATATTCCTTGTTTCTTAAATTCACACATCCATAGCAATTTTTGCACCCGATACAGTTTTTCAAAAACCATGAATCAGAGCTATTTTTACAGTTTTGTGAAAATTTTAAATTGTAGCAATTTTCGCAATCGATTGATTCGTAACAAAGTTGGCATTTGCTTGCCATTGTCATGTCCATGCAAAATTTCGAATCATATATATAGCTTGAATAAAGACAATTTTCGTCGTGATCCGCTTCGAAAATCAGATAACAATTGCGGCACCAACCGGCTTGATTCACGTAATCGCTATTGTCGTTTGAAACTGCGGAACGTGAAAGCTGGGGGACCGCATGCATAAGCTCTTTGAATTGCTCTAAAAATGTTTTACTAAAATCAAAATCGCGACCATAGCTCATTGGGTCCCATTTATCTGAATACCAATATTCATTTTCGTAGACGGGAAAGGGCTTGTCTTCCGAATAAACTGAAATAATTGGCTTGCCTGTGGCTGAACATTTTCTTTTATATAGGACTCTTTCGTTGCGCCAGATTTGCCTTCTTTGGTGACGACAATCTACGCAAAGAGTTGGGGCGGGAATGTTGTATTTTTTTTCGTTAAAGATTGGAGAAACTTTTCCCAAAAAATCCAAATCTTCCTGAGTGACTTCGAAACCTGATTGACATTGTGTGCATATTTTTTCCATATTGCGATTTTAACATAAAATCAAATTATGCTAAAATTATAAAGATATAATTATATTTTATATGACT
>PFOM01000030.1 GCA_002792535.1 Candidatus Peregrinibacteria bacterium CG_4_10_14_0_2_um_filter_38_24
ATTTAATGCTCGAATAATAGCAGGTGTAAGCCAAAAATCAACTTTTTTGAGTAGCGAATTCTTAAAATGTGATGTATAATAAAACTCGTTTTTTGGCTCGTGGTAGCGGGAAAACGGCGTTGACAATGCAAGAAATTATTATGTGGAACGCGATGATGAAGTCCTCATTTTTGGCTTAAGTAAGCGGGAAAACGGCGTTGCGAAGATCAAAAAATATTGCAAAACATGTACAGACGACCTGACTTTCCTATTTTCGAAAATAAATGAAGCATGAAGTGGATTTTTTGGCCTAAGAAAACGGCGAATCGGGGATGTAAAATCAAAAACTTGGATTATTTACAGCTTTAGGCCCCGAATTTGATACGCTACCCCACATAAAACCCTTTTAAAAAGGGTTTTTTTATGGTATAATTACATGAATAAAACAAAAACAAAAAGATGTTCAAATTATCAAAGATTTTACGCACCGCGATACAATACAACGCATCTGACGTATTCATCGCATCGGGAATAAAGCCAACACTCCGCATAAACGGAGATATTGTGCGAATTGAAGAACATCCGGAATTAACAAAAAAAATGGCGGAAGAATATCTACTTGAGATAATGAGTCCCGACCAAAAAAAGATATTCGAACAAACCCTCGATTTCGATTTTGCCATAGACATCGAAACAATCGCAAGATTCAGGGTCAACATGTTTGTCCAAAGAAAAGGTATTTCAGCCGTCTTCAGACTAATCTCCGAAAAAGTACTTTCAATGGACGAACTCGGCCTTCCACAACAGATGAAAAAAGCGACAACACTCAAAAGCGGACTTGTAATAGTAACAGGTCCAACCGGCTGTGGAAAAACAACAACCCTAGCCTCAATGATTAACGAAATAAACAGAAATCAGAAAAAACACATAATCACAATCGAAGATCCTATTGAATACACTCACCAAAACAACCAGTCGGTTGTTCAACAAAGAGAAGTCGGCGTACACACACATAGTTTCCAAAAAGCACTAAAAAGCGCCCTTCGTGAAGCTCCGGATATTATTCTTCTTGGAGAAATGCGTGACATTGAAACTATTCAGCAAGCCATAACCGCCGCAGAAACAGGACATTTAGTCTTTGCAACACTACATACGAGAGGATGCGCGAATTCAATAAACAGAATCATCGACGCATTCCCGACAGAACAACAAAATCAAATAAAAGCCCAACTTTCAGAAAGTTTGAAAGCGGTATTTTGGCAAACATTAATCAAAACAAAAGATGGAAAAGGCCGAGTAGGAGCCTACGAAATCATGTTCGTAAGCAATGCTATTTCAAATTTGATAAGAAAATCAGCGACACACCAAGTAAATTCCGTAATCGAAACCTCATCAAAAGAAGGGATGCAAACCATGAAAAAATCGCTTACAGACCTTCTTGAAGCAGGATTAATCACAGAAGAAAACGCAATGCTAAACATGCCTCAAGACTTTGAAGGCTAACAAATAAAAAACAAAAATGACAAAACAAACACACAAAAACAAAAAATTCTTCTCAATAATTTTAACAACGATCTTCGCGATTACATTTTTCACGACATTTTCACAAATTTCTTTTGCAATACCGACGGCTGAAACAGCCGTCCCAACTGCTCCAGCCCCTGCTCCAGCCCCTGCACCCGCCCCTACAACAACAAAAGAACAACAGTACAACATCAAAAACCTGAAATACAATGTAAACAAAAACCTGAAACTACCCGGGGCAACCACTGACACAGACGACCAACAACCAAAAGCGTACTTCTCAGACACAACAAACACCCCGATTGTTTCATTCATCTTATCTATAATAAACTACGCAACAGCAATCATAGGAACAATCGCAATGATAATCTTCATCATCGCAGGATTCATGTTCATGATTGCACAAGGAGACCAAACAAAAATCGACAAAGCGAAAGAAGCTTTTAAATATGCAATTTACGGCCTACTTATAACATTTCTATCATACGTAATCGTAATATTCGTACAATCATTATTCATAACCCAAAGCGTAAGCAGTACGGCAACAACGCCACCACCGGCCGCAGCAGCACCTGCCGCAAAATAAAAACCCATGAAAAACAAAACAAACAAACTGGCAAAAATCCTAAGCACAATCACCCTCACAAACATAATTGTCGCATTTTGCGCATTAACACTTTCATTTTCCATGCCGGTATTTGCAAAACCATTAACAGCACCGGCCACCGCAACAGAGATTGCCAACCTTAACACCGCCTTAAAAATCCAGCAGAAAAATCAATGCATCACAGAGCTAGACAGAGCAAACGGATGGATCATAACTTTCATGGAAGAACCTCTTTCCCTAAAAGAAGAAACAACTGACAATTTGAAAACAAGAATCTGCTACAGAAATACATTAAGATTTCTTCAAAACGACGGAACGGAAAAAACAATCACAGAATTATCAAAAGTAAACAAAAACCAAACAACAGGATGCTCAGAAAAAGCGGAAACAATCATGAAAAACACCACATTGGTAAATCAACTAAAAATCTCCTACTCATGCCGAGCAATCATGGCAATTTTGGCAAAAGGAGGAACATCATTTATTGAAGCCTATATCGGACTTATTTACAGATGGGCCGCAGGATTAGTCGGACTTATCGCCGTAGCTGTCATAATCATCAGTAGCATCCAAATTTCATTCGCGGGAGGCGAAACAGAAGCCGTAAACAAAGCAAAAGGCAGAATCATAAAATCAATCGCCGGAATCGCAGTCTTATTCCTATCCGGCCTTATCCTTTACACAACAAATCCAACATTCTTCACAAGATAACATGAAAAAAATCATTAAAAGAATATTAGTACTGGCATTTATCTCGATAACATTGTCGACAGCAATGCCAATGACCTACGCCGTAACTCCTGCGGCAAACCAATTCAAGCCGTCATACATTCCAAGACCTTCAAATCTACCGGGTCCGGAATCTTCCGAAGGCGCACGAACAAAACTCGTCGACTCAATCCTCCCAAGATTCGCAGTGGGAATGATAGGAATAACAGGAGGCTTCGCATTATTGATGATAGTCATAGGAGGAGTTCGCTATCTTACAGCCTACGGAAACGAAGAAGCCGCAGGCAAAGGAAAAAACCAAATCATGTATGGAGTAATAGGTATGATAGTAGCCCTACTCGCCTATACAATAGTCACAGCAATAACAAATCTAAATATAGAAAATCAAACCCCGGCACCCGCAACTCCAACGGCTCAAACGCCAACCACACCAATAAAATCATAACCATGAACCACATAAAAACACTAAAATTAGTCGCCACAAGCACACTCCTAAAACTCGCAAGTCTTACAGCATTTGCGGCGGGCCAACCAAACCTAAACAACTTAACTCCACGCCCGGGAAACACAACCACTTATAAAGATTTAAGCACAATCAAAAACCTGCCAACAGTCACAATGGAATCAGGAATCGCAAACGTAATCAAAACAGTCCTCGCATGGTCAATGATTCTCACATTGATAGCCCTTATCGTCACAGGAATTTTTTATCTAACATCTCAAGGTGAAGAATCCGGCACAACAAAAGCAAAAAACATGCTAAAATATTTATTGATTGGAATTTTGGCAATCGCATCTGCATACGGAATAGTTTCAGGAGTCGCAAGTTTTGATTTCTTTAAAGCGGCATAACAAATGAAAAAAATAATCAAAAAAATAGGAATAATGATAATCTTGGCACTGGCCATAAATTTCGCCATATCCTCATTTTTCGCATCAGCATACACAATTCCGGAACAATTCAGACCTTTAAACGAACCTTTCAGCATCGGTAAAGAACTGAATAAAGCACAAGGAGGAAATACAACGACCGGAACAATCATATTTCTACAAATCCTCGCAGGCGGACTTTTATATTTCGCCGCTCCACTTGCAATAATAATAATAGTAATGACAGGCTTCAACATGGCATTCCAAGGAGCAGAAACTGAAAAAATCGAAGAATCCAAACGCAGCCTTACATGGTCAGTCCTCGGCCTACTTCTAATAATCCTTTCTTACTCACTTGTAAGAATAATCATAAAGGCAGCCCTTCAAGCCGCCGCAAACTAAATTATTCCTCAATCCTAGGAAAAAGAACTTCAGCTTTTTGAACATTTTCGCCTTCTTCCAAAGCTCCCCATTTCAAAGAATCCAATTTTATATCACTACTATCAGCACCGATTTGTTTCAGAATTTTTACTGAGCATTCAGGCAAAATCGGAGAAAACAAAATTCCGACAAAACGAAGCAATTCAAGAAGATTGTACAAAATTTCAGGAACAAGTTCAGGCGTTTCTTTCGCCAACGCCCAAGGTTTCTTATCATCAATATACTTATTTCCAAGGTTCACAACCCCAATCAAAACCTCACACGCACCTTTCAAATCAAATCTCTCAAAAGCGGCCTTGTAGGCCTCCACAGAGAGCATTAATTGTTCATACACACCGGCCCCATCCGTCTTCGCGGGGACTTTCCCCTCACAATACCTCTCCGTCATCATCACAACACGATTCACCAAATTCCCCATGCTATTCGCAAGTTCACTGTTAAAAATTTCCAAAAATCTTTTGTGAGAAAAATCCCCATCATCAGCCGTCGGGATTTCTTTCAACAAAAAATATCTCATCGCTTCAGTTCCATATTTTTCTACATATTCGAGAGGATTCACGACATTTCCAAGACTCTTACTCATCTTTTGGCCCTCACTCGTCACAAATCCATGAACATAAATCGCTTTCGGAAGCTCCAAACCGGCAGACAAAAGCATTCCGATCCAAATTCCTGCATGAAATCTCAAAATATCTTTTCCAATCAAATGCACATCGCATGGCCAAAATTTCTTGAAAGTCTCCGCCTCCTCCCCCTCCTCGGCATATCCAATTCCCGTAATATAATTCGAAAGTGCATCACACCAAACATACATCACTTGAGAATCATCATTTGGCACACTAACTCCCCAAGGAAGCACATCTTTCGGGCGTGAAAAACTCACATCTTTAAGCCCTTCATCCCCTATCAAATTCAGCATTTCATTCTTTCGCGCTTCAGGCAAAATCAACAATTTATCGCTCTCAATAGCCTTTTTTATTGCATCAGAATATTTCGAAAGTTTGAAAAAATAATTTTCTTCTTCAAGAGTTTTTGGTTTTTTCTTATGCATAGGACAATTTCCCTCGCCGTCCAAATCCTTTTCAGGAATAAAAGATTCACAACCAACACAATAATTCCCTTTGTAAGTTCCCTTATAAATATCTCCGGCCTCAAACATTTTCGTCCAAATTTTCTTTGCACCTTTTTTATGATGTTCGCTACTTGTGCGCACAAAACCATCATAAGCCAAATTCAAAATCCCCTTCAAATCCTCAAATTGTTTCGCATTCATATCAACAAACGCCTGAATCTCCATTACTTTTTCCTGTGCCGCTTCAAAAATTTTCACACCATGTTCATCCGTTCCCGTAAGAAAAAACACATCGTCCCCTTTCGCACGATGATAGCGTGTCAATGCATCAGCTTGCACAAATTCAAGCGCGTGCCCAATATGTGGCGCCGCATTAACATACGCAATCGCCGTCGACAAATAAAATTTATTCATGCAAAAATCTTACCCTTCAAGACTCATTTCCGTCAAGCCGTGAAAACAATATCATTCTGCAATTCTACTGCAACCTCCCCACGACAGCACACTTCACAACATTCCCACCCAACGCCACTTCACCGCTACCTAAGCCAAGAATGAGGACTTCATTATCGCGTTCCATGTAATAATTCCCTGTATTGTCAACGCCATTTCCCCGCTACCACAAGCCAAAAAAAACTGTTACCATCTACTTCACGACCTCTACTTTTTCTACGCATGTTTCATAATATTTCTTCATCTTCGCAACGCCATTCCACCGCTTCCACAAGCCAAAAAACGAGTTTTATTATACATCACATTTTAAGAATTCGCTACTCAAAAAAGTTGATTTTTGGCTTACACCTGCTATTATTCGAGCATTAAATATCTTTAAAAAACTCATCCTATGAATAATACAAAAATATCTTCAATGCCTGACGAAAATCTCTACAATCTCTGCAAAACCTACGGTGAACGAGCAAGAATCTGGCGACAACGATTCGCGGGACTTTTGCCGGAAGTCTTCAAGCGCAAATTATATGAAAAGAAAGGGTTTTTTTCAATCTTTGAATTTGCAAAAAAGTTAGCGGGAATGAGTGAAGAACAAGTCAGACGTGTAATAAATGTTGAGAAAAGATTTGAAGATATGCCTGCGCTGAAAATGCTGTTAACAAGCGGAAAAGTAAGCATAAATAAACTTTCCAGAATCGTCTCGATCGCAAAGCCCGGGAATGAAATGTTTTTGGCAACCCAAGTGCAAGTTTTATCAAAAAGTGCTGTCGAAACTTTGGTGAGAGATGAGAAATTTGCGACAGGGAATTATGGCAAAAATGAAACAAAAAATATGAATTTTGCGAGAAA
>PFOM01000001.1 GCA_002792535.1 Candidatus Peregrinibacteria bacterium CG_4_10_14_0_2_um_filter_38_24
TTTTTTCATAGAAAATGAGTTAATTTATAAATAAAGGGATTTCTATCTACCAGCATAGTCTTACCGCAAAAAAAATTCAAGATTATTTATAAAAAACCATCCTCGTGTTACTTTTTTCAAAGATTTTAAGAAAATTTCACAATTATTTAATGTCGGAGTGGTAAGACATGGTCAACACGTTTAAATCATAAATATTATAAAACATCATGCAACCACCGGAAAATTTCATAAATGAAATAAAAAATTTAGAACAAAAGTTTGGAAAAATATTTGTATTTGTTGACTACGGAAACGTAACAAAATGGTTTAAAGATGATATTCGAGATTTAGAAGAGAATAGATTGCTTCCATCGGAAAAGCTTGTTATCAACATCGGAAAATTAGCGGAATTTCTGGATTTGTTTGGGCGCGAGAAGTTTTTTTATTATGGACTTGATGTTAAAAAGATAGGCTCAATAGTCACAATAAAGAAAGCATGGAAGTACAAGTTTAACGTCGTCAGCAAAAATATCCAGTGGATAAAAATAAATCAAGCAGGCGATAAAATTCCAAAGTGTAATTTTGATGTGGAAATAAGCATAGATATAGTAAAGGAAAAGGAAAAATACGACACAGTTTGTTTGTTATCCAATGACAATGACTTTTCTCCTCTACTTGAGTACGTGAAAAATCATAATAAAAAAGTAATTTTAATATCAGGAAAAAACACCAGGAGATCCCTAAAAGAAAAGGCGAATTATTCCATCAATGCGCAAACAATAAAAAGCTTTATTTGTAGCGTAAAACAAAAAAAGGACTTCACATAAGCGAAGTCCGGACAACACCCAATCTCTCGGGCAATGTGATCCAAAGATCACAGCAACCTAAGTTGCGACAAAAGGATAATAAAATAGATCCAAAAAGTCAAATTTTATACACAAAAATCTTTTTATAAATATTTTATATCGCCCCGGCAATATCTGAAAGTTTCATGATCGGAAGCATGATCGCCGCGACTATTGTTCCGACAGTTATACCGATGAAAATCAGGATTACAGGTTCGATGATTTTTGAAATTCCGGCAACAGACGTATCCAATTCATTTTCGTAAAAATCCGCAACTTTCGCCATAATCTCATCAAGCTGTGCGGTCTTTTCTCCGACATCAATCATACTGATAAGCATCGGAGGAAAAAGGTCATTGTCATTTAGATTTTCAGCCATCGGAATACCTTGTTTGATGTCTTCCATCGCAAGCAAAATCTTTTTTCTGAAAACTTCATTACCTATGGAATTCGCAGTAATTTCCATAGTTTTTACTATCGAAATATTGCTATCCAAAAGATTACTCAAAGACCTCGCAAATCTCGCAAGATAAGCCTGTCTGAATAATTTTCCGAAAATTGGGATTGAGATTTTTGCCTTATCAATGGCGTATTTACCAAAATCAGTTTTACTGACGACAGAATAAGCTCCAATCAAAATCAAAATTCCTGCAATTAAAATAAATTTTTGGTTTATAAAGAAATCACTCAAAGCCACCACGATTTTTGTGATAAGAGGAAGCTCTGCTCCACTTGAAGTGAAAAGTTCTTGCAGTTTTGGAATTACCAAAACCAACATCGCTACGACCACACCTATAAGCAAAACAAAAACCACGGTAGGATACATCATCGCGCCCTTTACTTTGCTTGTAATAGAATGGGCCTTTTCGACATCTTTTGCAAGATTATCCAAAACTCGGGAAAGCTGTCCTGAAGCCTCTCCGGACTCAACCATTCCTATCTCCTGATCCGCAAAAATATCTGAATAAGTAAGCATTGATTCGGATAAACTTTCTCCTTCTTCAATGTCACTCGCAATACCGTTTATAACCATTTGGAGTTTCGGCTCATTTGCGCTCTGTGTCACAAGCGAACGCAAAGCCTTCACCATAGGCATTCCGGCATTTATCATCACGGAAAGAAGATGGTAAAAATTGGCTTTCGCCTCAAGACTTACGCCGGAGTGCATTACAAAATAATTATTAATTTTCCTATAAGTATCAACAATAGGGTTTCCGGTAAGAGGAATATCCCCAAAAGTTCTCTTCTCGAGAGCTATAATCCCGGTCTTTTCTTCTTGAATATTCAAAACTACTTTCTCGGCTTTATCTAGACCTTTTTTGCCATCGGAAAGTTTGAAAGATTCCGTTCCTTCGGTCGCAAAATTTGTTTTTGTGGTGTTTGCCATTTTACTCTGATTTACGTGCTACACGATAGACTTCCTCAAGTGTTGTTTTTCCTTGAAGAGCTTTCACAATACCGGCCTGTTCAAGCGTAACCATGCCATTTTTAAGAGCGGCTTCTTGGATTTGTATCATAGTTCCATTTGCCGAAAGCAAATTTCTGATTTCATTATTCATTCTCAAAACTTCATAAAGACCGATACGACCTTTGTATCCGATATGATTACATTCATCACATCCGACAGCTTCATAAAATTTCATACCTTTAAGTAATTCAGGCTCGATTTCTCCCTCGGCTTTTAGTTCCGACATAGCTTTTTTTATCATTTCGAGCATTTCCGGATTAACCGCGGATTCTTTTTTACATTTCTGGCAAACCTGACGCACAAGCCTTTGCGCGATGATAAGCTCGAGCGAAGATGTCAAAAGATACGGAGCAATTCCCATATTTATAAGACGAGTCAAAGATTCAACAGCACTATTTGTATGCAATGTTGAAAATACGAGATGTCCCGTAAGTGAAGCCTCGATAGCAGTATCAGCAGTCTCTTTGTCACGGATTTCTCCGACCATTATGATATTCGGATCCTGACGAAGTGCGGCCCTCATACCCATCGCAAACGAATAATTGATGTCATGATGTACCTGACTTTGATTGAGTCCATCGAGCTGGATTTCCACCGGATCCTCAATAGTAAGGATATTTACTTCAGTTTTATTTAATTTGCTAAGACATGAATAAAGAGTCGTTGTTTTACCTGATCCCGTAGGACCTGTATTGATAATAATTCCATTTGGAGCGGCAAGTGCGGCATTAAGATTTTTGAGTGACGTTCCTGTAATTCCAAGTGATGAAAGATCCGGAATTTCTCTGGATTTATCTTGAATACGCATAACGATCTTTTCTCCATTTACTGTAGGTAGGGTGGAAACACGGAGATCCATCTGTTTTCCTTCTTTTGTTGTAACATCCGCACGTCCATCTTGAGGAATACGTTGTTCATCGATTTTCAAATTCGACATAATCTTGATTCTGGAAACAACGGCCGGATGCAGATTTGTAGGATATTCCACGACATGTCGCAAAACTCCATCAATTCTATATCTCAAACGAACGCGATTTTGTAGAGGTTCGATATGGATGTCACTGGATCTCAAATCAAGTGCATAAGAAATCGCAATCAAAACCATTTGTGGCACATTCGCCGCCAATATGGCGTCTTTAAGCTGTTTAAGTTTCTCGTTCTCGGGTGGTTCAACGGCGGCAACAACCGGAGCAGGCGCCGCAACAACCGGAGCGGCAACTGGCGCAACTGCCACAGGTACAGCTTGCAAAGGCTGTGGAGCTGGAGTTACAGGAGCTGGTTGTTGAGAAGTATTGTCCACGTTTATTGGAAGTATGCATTAATTTGTACCGAGAAATTTATAATTTCTTCTTTTTTACCGGAAAGATCATTACTTTTTTCAAAATTTAATCTGACTGAAGAAACATCCATAAGTCTCACTCTGTCAGACAATGATCCGGAAGTTTCGATGTAATGTAAAAATTTTTCAAAATTATCTTTCGAGCTTCTGATGCTCATTCTTAGAGGCAAAATAGAGTAATTATCTCTTTTCGCAACATTTTGATACTCGATATTGGAAATTTCAAAAATGCTATCTTTATTCACAAGTTTTTGCTCAAATGTATCAAATTTTCTTGTAAGTTCTGTATACGAATCGGATATTGGGAAAACTTCCGTAAGATTCGTTTCTATCTCAGCTTTTAATTGGTTGATGGCATCTTTTTTCGAGTCAAACAAAGCTTTTTCATTTGAACCTTGTTCTTTTAAGGCCGAAATATATGCTTTATTTTTATCGACAAAAGTATTTATGGTCGAATATTCCTGCCACTTTGTGTAGAAGAATATTCCAAATGCTAAAAGCAAAACTCCGCATAAGATTGCGTAAGATTTTATTTGAGTATCTTGTCTTTTTGTTGCTATTAAATAAGATAGGTTTGGCATAATTATTCTTTATCTTTTAAAGTTAAGGAAACATTTACATTGGCTTTATATCCCTCGTCCAAAGATCCGGACTTCGAGAACGAACGCATTTCTGCATTACTGAAAAGAGTCGAATTATTTAGAGAATCGATCAAGTCGGTGATTATTGTGAAGTTTGTAGTGTCGAAAATTTTCGTTTCACCAGAGATGGAAAGCTTTTTAGACTCGCTATCAAAATCGTAGCTCATGTATCTGATTCCACCAAGTTCGTTATAAACATCCTGATTGTAGCTACTGTCTACAGCGATTGTGCGTAAATTTATTTCATTGATTATATCTGACCATTTTATTCTTTTGTTTTTGATCTGTTGGATTACATTTAAATCATTTACGACAATTGAATTCACTTTGTTTATAAGTTTGTATAAATCCTCATCTTTCAGCGCATCAAAGTCTGTTCCTAAAACAAGAGTTTTCAAATCTGCATTGGAAATAAGCGCGACAATTTGCATATAATTTTTGTAATCTCTTTTCGTTTGTGGATCAGTAGACTCTTTGAGCTCAGCCGCTTTCGCATTAAATTTATCAGTCAATTTTTGCTTGAAAAGAGTCATTGTATCTTGGGATTCTATGTCTGTTGTGTATAGCGGCGCATCAAAATCTTTTGAAAAAATATCCTTTACCTCCATAAAATTCTTCTTCAAACTTGGTTTTATTGAAGCGATTTTTTCACTTGCTGAAGATTTTTCTTCGGCAGAAGAAGTTTTAGTATTTAAGATTTCATAATTCTGAGCAAAGGCATCTCCGTAATATCCGAATTCATCTAGAGACCCTTTTAACATCAAATATTTATTAAAATTAAGCTCAGTTTTAAGAGAAATTATATCTGTATTGTCGTTTTCAAGTTGCGTTGTAAGGCTGGTATATCCAAAAAAAGAGGAAACAAGACTAAAAGCATCGGTCAAAGTTATCACGAAAAATACGATAGATAGAAGAAATGCTACCGCAATCCCGATAAAGCCATATTTAAGCACACTAAGCAAAGGGCTTTGCTGAGGAACAATGTCTTTAAGTAAAGAAAAATCTATAGTCGGAGCCTCTTCAAGGAACTTTTCTTGATGAGTATCTGACGTAATTAAATTCTTTACAATATCAGAACTTGTCGCATTCTCTTTATTCTGAACGTCCAAAGGGTTTACCAAGTTTGGAGTTACCGAATTTTCCATTTAGTTTTTGTATTTATTTTTATATCAAGATATTATACCAAATTTTAGCACAAACGTAAAGGCTAAAAGTAAGAGAAAGGAAATAAATAATTTATCTCCTTTCTCTCACAATAACACTCTAATCAAAAATAGATTCAGATTTACAAAAAAGAGGAAGAATATTTTTAGGTAACGCATTGCGTTCTATTCAATTTAAGCTGGATTCTCTACAAGAGAAGCAATATTCTTCCTCTTTTTCTTTGTTTATCTAGTGTCTTATTGAAGCTCAACTGAAGCTCCAACTTCCTCAAGTTTCTTTTTGATATCTTGAGCTTCTGCCATGTCGATGTTCTCTTTAACAGCTTTTGGAGCTGCATCAACAAGATCCTTAGCCTCTTTAAGACCAAGACCTGTGATTTCACGAACAATTTTGATAACAGAAATCTTTTGTCCACCTGCTCCTGTAAGCATTACAGTTTTCTTAGCATCTCCAGCCTCTTCTTCTGCTGCACCACCTGCAGGACCAGCTACCATCATTGCAGCTGCTGCGCTAACACCGAATTTTTCTTCAAGTGCTTTTACAAGGTTCGCAAGTTCAAGAACTGGAAGTGTTTCAACCAATTCCATAATTTTTTGAGCATCCTTGCTTAGTTCTAAGTCTGACATATGTTTTATAGTTAAAATATTTGATAAATTGATTGCTTAAGCTGGTTGTCCTTGTTTGTCTGCAATAGCTTGAATAACACGAGCAAATCCAGAAATAGGAGAATTGAACAGATAAACAAGTTGTGTGAGAAGTTCTTGTTTGCTTGGAAGAACAGCAAGCTGTTTAGTTTCCACGACAGACAATATTTTTCCTTCAAAAAGAGATCCTCTAAGCTTCAAAGCTTTATTTTTCTTAGAAAAATCATGAATGATTTTTGCCGCGCCTGCAACTTCTTCTTGTGAAGAAAACGCAACTCCAACAGGCCCTTCCATCACACTATCAGGAATTTCATCGTACCCAGAGTCCTTTGCTGCAAGCTTTAGGAGAGTCTTTTTCGCTACATTGAAAGAAACTCCGCCCTCTCTTAATTTTGTACGTAAATTTTTGAGATCTTTAACTGAAAGCCCTTGATAGTCAGCGAAAACCACTGCCTTTGCGGACTTGAATTGATTCTGAAGATCAGACAGAACCTTCTCTTTTTCATCTTTTGTTTGTGACATAGTTTTTAAGATTAAAAAAAATCTCGACTGTCTTAGACTAATCGAGAACAAAGAATTTTAACTATCGACTTAAATTTCATTTGTCTCGGCGGGTCTTATTTGAGTGCCTACTGTCTATGACTTGAGAAATTTACCATAAAACTCTCAAAAGTCTAATGATTAAAATTGACAAAAAGGCAAAGATATTGTGACACAACAATTTGCAGGCTTAAATTCTTTGCCAAACGCCAAACTTTCCTCTATATTGTGCCCACTTATCACTTACTTAAAAAAGGAATGCACATCCTCAAAGAAGTAAAAAAGTTTGTAGAATCGCACAAAAAACCTTTAATAGTTGTTCTCGGGCCGACAGCTTCGGGAAAAACAGATTTATCTTTAAAAATCGCCCACGCTATAAATGGCGAAATTATTTCAACGGATTCAAGGCAATTATACAAAGGTCTTGAAATCGGTTCAGACATAATTTCGGAGGATAAACGCGAAGGAGTGCCACATCACATGCTTGGCATATCGGAGCCGAAAAACACGATCACATTGGCGGAATATCAAGACATGGCAATCGAAAAAATAAAAGAAATTTTTAAAAGAAAACATGTGCCGATGCTTGTAGGAGGAACGGGACTTTATATAAGTGCAATAACTCAAGGTTATCAGTTGCCACGAATGGAACCGGATTTGAAGCTCAGAGCTCGTCTATTTAAACAGGCGGAAAAATACGGGAATAATTATATCTATGAAAAACTTAAAAAACTAGATCCATCTGCGGCAAAACGTATACATCCAAACAATATTGTTTACGTAGTAAGGGCGATAGAAATAAACGCAATAAAAAAAGAAAATAAAAAAGATAAAAAAGTTAATCCAAAATATGATGTTTTCATGGTTGGCATCGAGTGGCCAAGAGAAAAATTGTATGAAAGGATCGGTTTACGTGTAGAGAATCAGCTAAAAAGGGGACTCGTAAATGAGGTGAAGAATTTACTTGAAAAGGGGTATAATGAACCCCTACCGGCAATATCATCTCTTGGGGCAAAGGAGATTATCCCTTACATCAACGGAAAATCGTCACTGGAGGCATGCGTGGAGCTACTAAAAAAGAACACAAGAAATTACGCAAAGCGCCAAATGACATGGTTTAGGCGATATAAAAACATAAAGTGGCTCAAGCCGGAGGACTTAAATAAATAAAATATAAAATGTCAGTATTCGGTAAAAAATGGATAATCAAAAACTCTAATACTTCTCTAAGTACTTTTCAAAAAATACTTGAGAATAGAGGGATTGTTGATGAAGATGAGAAATTGGAATTTCACGATCCATTCCTGTTTTCCGACATGGAAAAAGCGGTGAAAAGAATCTTTTCTGCGATTGAAAAAAAAGAAAGAATAATAGTTTTTGGAGATTATGATGTGGATGGAATTACCGGAAATTTGATTCTATACAGTACATTGAAAAAAATGGGGGCGGTTGTGTCTTATAGGCTTCCAAACAGGCTAAAAGACGGGTACGGACTTTCGGATAAATTCATCGATGAGTTCATAGAGAAAGATATAAATCTTGTCATCACGGTTGATTGCGGAATTTCATGTCGCCCACAAGTGGCAAAAGCAAAAGAAAACAATATAGACGTGATTATTACGGATCATCATACTATTCCAAAAGAAGCTCCCGATGCCATCGCAATCATTCATCCAAAATATGACACATTGTATCCTTTCAAAGATTTGACCGGAGCGGGAGTTGCACTGAAAATGGCGCAAGCTCTTCTTTTGCGAACAGAAAGCCAAGAATCCATAGAAGAAAGATTAAAAAGTTTGGTTGATTTGGCGGCACTTGGAACAGTCGCGGATTTAGGACCTATAAAAGGAGAAAATAAATATATTGTAAGAGAAGGGCTAAAATCTCTCACAAATACCGCATGGCCGGGACTTAAAAAAATATTAAAACTTTCATCAACAAAAGAAACCGATGAAATAGACGGAAGTACAATCGGTTTCAAAATAGCTCCGCGAATAAATGCGGCAGGTAGAATAGGCGATCCATATACTGCGATGTCACTTCTTCTTCAGGAAGATGATGGGGAAAAAGTGGAGAAATTCGGGAATGAACTGGAAAGCTTGAATATCAAACGACAAGACATGACAAAAATTGCGATGGAAGAAGCGGAACAGATATTTTTAAAGGGTGGACTCGAAAATAAAATATTGATTATAGAAAGCCAAGATTGGCATGTTGGAATACTTGGGCTTGTGGCAGGAAGATTGGTAGAAAAATACGCAAGGCCTGTCATTTTGATGCAAGATTTTGGTGATCTACTCGTAGGGTCAGCACGAAGTCCTGAATATTTTAATATAGTCGAAGCACTCACTGCTTTTGGGCATCTTCTGCCATCTTTTGGAGGACACGCCCAAGCCGGTGGATTCAACGTAAAGAAACAAGATTTGAAAGAATTCAAAGAACAATTGATAAAATATGCGAATGAAAAACTCAAAGATAACGATTTAAAGCCATCTTTAACTATAGATTGTGAACTTAATCCAGACGAAATCAGTTTCGAATTTATAGAAAAAATGAACAAACTAAAACCTTTTGGGATTGAAAATTCAAGGCCTGTCTTTATTATGCAAGGACTTGAGCCATATTTTATAGATCAAGTTGGCAGAGAAAAGGATCATCTAAAATTTATTGTTAAGACAAAAAACAAAGATGTTGATGTGATTGGATTCAGGATGGGGGAATTCATGTCAGACATCAGACAACACAAAAAAATAGATTTGGTCTTTACTATCGAGAAAAATGTTTGGAACGACAAAGCAAAAATCCAATTCAAAGCGATAGACTTCCGAGAAAACAAATAGCTGGAAATTTTAATATAGGTCAGATATACTTACACCCTTTTTCAATGTCCTCTCGATTAGGGTGTATTGACAGAAGGCTAAAAATGTTCTAGAATATATAGATTACGATTAAATAAAAAATGACGATAAATACACAAAAACAAGTAATTGAATTAATAAAAAGAAGCAAGAAAATTCTAATATTGCCTTCAGCTCCGCTCGACGGCGATTCATTGGGAAGTGCTATCTCTATGTATCTTGCTCTCAAGAAATTGCAAAAAGAGGTGACGATTATTTGCAGTGAGCACATCCCTGAAGTCCTGCAATTTTTGCCAAATACAAAAGTGATAAGCAACAGAATGATTTCTTCGGGAGATTTTATTATTACGATAGATTACAAAAATGTAAAAATCGAAAATATAAAAACCGAAGACGAAGACGGAAAAATAAATATTACCGTTACTCCAAAAGAAGGAAGATTATCCGAAGAAAATGTCTCTTTTTCATCAGGAGGAATAGACTACGACTTGATTATCACGGTAGATACGGCGGAACTTACTCAATTGAGAGATTTATATGAGAAAAATATAGAAATTTTTCATCAAGTTCCTGTAATAAATATCGACCATCATGTTTCAAATTCACATTTTGGAAAATTAAATTTCGTAGATATCATGGCGTCTTCAACAACGGAAATGCTTTTACCAATCCTTGAAGAATTGGCATCAGACGAAAATATAAATCTTATCGACGAAGACATTGCTACACTTCTTTTGGCCGGAATCATTACAGATACGGGAAGTTTTCAAAACGCGAATACAACTCCAAAAGCATTTGCGCGTGCGGCACAGCTGATCTCATATGGAGCGCGTCAGCAAGAGATAATTCAGCACATATATAAGACGAAACAATTAAGCCAACTTAAACTTTGGGGTAGAGTTCTTTCAAAAATACAAATCGATGAAAAGCATAGAATAGTTTGGTCTGCGGTAAGCAGGCAGGATTTCAAAGACACGGAAAGTTTCGAAGATCAAACCGGAGATATCATTGATGAATTAATGACAAATGCACCGGGAGCGGAAGTAATATTGTTGTTAAAAGAAAAACAAGACGGAACAATTTCCGCAAGTGTCAGGACAACAAGTCCATCGGTTGATGCATCTAAGATAGCGGAAGCATTTGGGGGAGGAGGTCATAATCAAGCGGCTGGATTCAGAATCTCAGATATGAGCTTGATGGATGCGGAACATGAAGTGATAAATTTCTTGAAAAAATTCCAAGAAGAAAGATTAGGTGTAATAGCAGAAAGAGAAGAGGTGGAAATTATAGATGTGGAAGGGCTGATGAATAAGGCAAAAGAAGCCGAAAAAGCTCAAGAAATCATAAAGACTTCAGTCATACCTCAAACTATCGAAGAGCAAAAAAAAGCACCAGATAAAAAAATAAAAAAAGAATTCAATCTCAAAAATCCTAAAGAGAAACCTTCTTCAGGTATGGCTTATCGCTTTGAGGATTAAAGTTATTCAGTTGGCGGTTTAGTTGCTGGAGGTTCGATGTCCGGAGCATGATCAGGAAGATTGTTTCCATTTGGGTTTACGGAAACAGTGTTGTTCTCAGAAACCGCTATATCCACAACAGCATAGTCATCGGAATCTTTCACAAGCGAATAGATGAAACTTGAAGCAATAACAGCAATAGCAACCAAAGCCGCCGTGACAGCCACCAAATAATTTTTTGAAGAAACTTGTTTTGCCATTTTTTTTGTTTAAAAATTTACAAATTAGAATGTACTCATTTTCCCATCCCTCTTGTCCAAAATAGTATCACTATTCCTCTCATATTTGAAAGTTTTATTAATAGCCTCACTATAATAGTAGTCCACTGGACCCGTTCCGACTCCGATGGAATCAGTTTCTATAATCGTTTTATCAGCAAGCTTATTTAGCATACTCATGCCCTTTCCTTCCACCAAAATTTTGGAATAAATTTCGTCCAAAACTTTAGTATAATCAGTCGTGTCTCCAGATGCCAAAGCTTTATATTCAAAAGTTGCCAACATTGCTTTGATATATTGTTGCAATTTGAATCCCAAAACTCCTCCACCGAATTCAGTATAAACAACTAAAACTTTTCCACTATCCAAGTATACATACCAATCTACAGTCCTTGCTTTAGGATACAAAATTTCCATTGCCGAAAGGCCATGAAGTTTAAACTCGGTATATTCAGCACTAGGAAAAGCAAGTTTCAAATTAGCAAAATACAAATCATTTGCAACCTTTGCTTCATTATTATCCAAAGTCACCGAAACTTTGCCGGAATTAGGATAAACTTTCATTGGAGAAAATTGTAAAAATTCTTTGTCCGCTACATAAAAAATAACTTCATTTTTATTCTCAATAGCAGGCCATGTTTTATCATCATATTTTATTTGGAAGGGAATATCCTTTCCCACAAAAGTAGGCCAATTTATATAGAGAGGAAAAGATTCTCCATTTTTTTCAGAAACAATCATCATGCGATAAACGACTTCTGCAAAAGCCTGACGAGTCATCGGTTGTTCGGCATGAAGATTCCCGTAATCATCTGAAAGAACTATATTGTGATCCCTTGCGTAAAGCGCATAAACCGCATACCAAGCATCTTTTGGAGTATCAAGAAAAACGCCGTTATCAACACTCTCCGGCACTTTTGCATTACCTGCAATTTCAATAATTTTTAATGTCTCGGCAAGATTTATATTATTTGCAGGTTTGAATTTTCCATCTTCATATCCTATAAGAAGGCCGGCTTCCTTACTGGCCATTACAAAAGAAAAAAACCATGCGTCTTTCTTCACGTCGGGAAAAGTCTCCTCAAATGTTTTGTCATAAGGGACATTGAAAGCTTTCACTATCATTTTTGTGGCTTCAGCACGATTCACGAGATCATTCGGCTTAAACGTGCCATTTTCATAACCATTGATTATACCCTTATCGACAAGATATTTTATTGCGACAGAATGTTCATTGTCGCTAGGAACATCGGGAAAATCAGTTGCAAAAACAACATTGGCAGAAAATAAAAATAGAGAAATTAAAACTAAAAACTTTTTCATAGGAAACTTTTATTTAAACTAAATATACACCAAATAAAACGCAATTCAACCGCGACAGTTACAAAAAACGAGAATATTAAGAATAGAGAAGTTCTCCTGGCGTATATCTATCAAGATTTTTTTCTCCGATAAGCTTAACAAGTTTTGGAACAACCTTATCCATTTTTACAGTTTCCTGAACTCCTTTTTTCATATCTCTGATTATCGCAACTCCTTCACGAACCTCAGTAATTCCAATTATAACGGAGTAAGGAACTTTGAACTTATCGGCTATTCTAAGCTGAATATTGATAGATCCTTTCCCAAGCGCTCCCATGGTTTTGATTCCCGCTTCACGCATATCATCTATCAAATTAAGACATTTTTTCTTTGCCTCATTTCCTAGTTGAGCGACAAAAACATGTAGTTCATCTTTTGAAGGAACACGAATCTTTTCACGCTTCATATTTGCAATAATTCTTTCAATTCCTGCCGCATATCCGACGGCAGGAGTAGGCTGTCCACCCATAAGCTCGATAAGTCCGTCATATCGTCCTCCACCACCAACAGCATTTTGCGCTCCTTCCTCTTTGTCCCAAAATTCAAAAACTGTTTTTGAATAGTAATCAAGTCCGCGAACAAGTCTTTGATTTTCTACATAAGGAACTTCTATTTCATCAAGATATCCTTTTAATTCTTCGTGAAATTCAAGAGATTCTTTATCAAGATAATCTCTCATTTGTGGAGCCATTTGTGCCAAAATTTGGCAGTCCTCAGCCTTGCAATCAAGAAGTCTCAAAGGATTTATTCCAAGTCGAACTTTACAATCTTCACAAAGAGATCTTTCTTTCCCGGCATAATAATCCTGCAAAATTCCGGAATATTTTTTTCTGGCTTCCGGTGTACCGATTGTGTTTAATTGCAAAGAGAAAAAATCTGCGATTCCGAGATCTCCGTGAATTTTTATTGCCAATTGAATAAGCTGAGCATCAAGAGCAGGATCGCTCTCTCCGATAATTTCAAACCCAAACTGCCAAAACTGTCTATATCTTCCTTTTTGAGGACGGTCATATCTAAAATGTGGCTCAATATAGAACAAAAGCACAGGTTGAGGCCATTGATTCATATTATTCTGAATGTAACTTCTCACCACTGGCGCAGTACTCTCAGGCTTAAGAGCAAGGCTTCTGCCTTTTTTGTCTTCGAAAACATACATTTCTTTTGAAACGATATCGCTTCCTGCACCAATACTCCTGTTAAAAACCTCCGCAAATTCAAAAATTGGTGTGGTTATACGCCTAAAACCGGCTTGTCTAGCCCTATGTCTAACAACTTTTTTGATATATGTATAAAATTCCTGATCTGCAGGCAAAATGTCATGCACTCCCTTTGGATTCTGGAACGGTTCATATTTTTTCTTTTGGATTTCCTCAGGTTTAGACATAAATAAAAAATTAGCGAATAGCTGTCTTTCATCTTAACACAATTTATTAATCTTTCAATGGGGAATATATCAATAAATTTCAAACGACGTGGTGGGCACGATATTTGTCGCAGGTTTATATTTTTTTGGATGCAGTTTATATAAGTAATATCCCGCCGCCGCAATCATAGCGGCATTGTCAGTGCAATAAGAGATAGCCTTAGGAAATCTAAATTTTACATCCGCAGGAAGGGCTTCTGTAAGCGCATTTCGGATTCTTGTGTTCGCGGAAACTCCGCCGGCAATCATAACTTCTTTAATTTTTGGATACTGATTCAAAGCTTCCAACATTTTTTGGACAAAAACATCTGTAACGGCTTCTTGAAAAGCCGCAGACATATCGGCCTTAAACTGTTCATCAAGTTCAGATTCATCCTTCATATTATTTTCTGTAACATATTTTCTGATTTCTCTAATGACGGCAGTTTTGAGTCCTGAAAAACTAAAATTCAAACTACCTTTTTCGAGAAAAGATCGTGGTAGCTTGAAACGCGTTGCATCTCCATCTACAGCCTTTTTCGAAATCGCAGGCCCTCCGGGATAACCTAATCCCAAAATCCTAGCCACTTTATCAAAAGCCTCTCCCGCCGCATCATCCAAAGTTTCTCCCAAAACTTTAAATTTATTATGAGCTTTCATCAAAATCATATCATTATGTCCGCCGGAAACTGTCAAAACAAGTGCAGGCAAAGAAATTTCATAAATTTCACTATCACTTGAGTCAGGCCCATAAAGCCAATTCGAATAAATATGTCCGACAATATGTTGAACAGGAATAAGAGGTTTGTTTTTTACGAAAGAAATAACATTTGCAGTCTGCGTACCGATAATCAAAGAGCTGATAAGCCCCGGTCCTTGAGTAATCGCAATTGCATCAATATCATCCCAGCCACATTTTGCCTTTTTTAACGCCTCATCAAGAACAGGCACCATTTTGATAACATGTTCTCTCGCCGCAACTTCCGGCACAACACCGCCAGTTAAAGCATGCAAAGGGATCTGTGAATAAATCACATTTGCCAAAACTTTTCGTCCGTCCTTAACTATAGCAACGGAAGTTTCGTCACATGATGTTTCTATTCCAAGTATCTTCATGGAAGCATTTTATCTATATATAGACTGTATAGCAACTTTGGACAAAGCCTGAACTGCTTCCGGATGGAAATGCCCACCACTGCCATCTCGAATTTCTTGAAGAGCTTCAGGTATATTCTTTATTTCTTTTCCGGGTCTTGGTTTAATCATGGAATCAAGGGCATCGGCAACCCCTAAAATCCCAACTTCAGGAGTGAGAATAGCTCCATTTTGATTAGGATATCCGCTTCCATCAGCCCTAAAATGGTGTTTTAATATAAAATTGGTAATTTCCTCTGGAAATTCAAAATATTCGGCAACACGTGCACCAATTTGTGGATGAAGCCTGATTTTAGCCTTTCTTTCAGAGGAAAGAATATTCTCCTCGCCCATAATACGATGCATCTCTCGATCTAATTTTCCAAGATCATGTAGGCGAGCACCCAGTCTTACTCTATTTTTGGCAGGATTATCCATGCCCATTACATTGGCAATGTTGTAGCTAACAACCCCCACTCTATTCAAATGCCCCTCCAATTCCAAGTCCTGACAGCTTGTTCCGGCGGCAGACACAAGGGAAGAAGTGAGGTCTTTTGATCTACCATTGCCCCCCTTAGCTACGTGGGCCGAAAATTTACATCCTTGTCTAAGTATTTGATCAACTCTGTCCTTTACTACATGAGAAACATTGTCAATCAGAGAAGGATTCAATCTCACAATATCGGCAACAATAATAATAGCTCTTTCAGCAAGGTCGCGTTCAATCAACGCCGGTTCATCACCTATTGTCAGATATGTAAGCCCGGATATATTATCACGTGCCATAATAATTTTATTACTGGAGATTGAGTCTACAAGAAACCTCGAAAAAGACAAGGAAATAAGGTATAATTACTTAGATGAAGTCTACCTCAATCGAAATTATCGCAATTTTGAAAAAAGCCGGCCATGAAGCTTATTGGGCGGGGGGATGTGTTCGGGATATGCTGATTGGAATAGAGCCCAAGGATTTTGACATCGTAACTTCCGCAAAACCTGAGGAAATAGAGGACTTGCTTGAACATACGATTCCGGTAGGGAAAAAATTCGGAGTGATTCTGGCGATAAAAAACGGACACCATTTTGAAATTGCCACGTTCAGATCTGACAGTGGATATAGCGACGGACGTCGTCCAGATGCGGTAATTTTTACAGACGCAAAAGAAGATGCATTTCGTCGTGACTTTACCATCAACGGACTTTTTTATGATCCCACAGAGGATAAAATAATGGATTACATAAACGGACAGGAAGATTTAAAAGAAAAGTTAGTGAAATTTATTGGTGATCCGGAACAAAGAATTTTGGAAGACAATTTGAGGATTTTGCGTGCGGTACGTTTTAGAAATGCACTAGATATGCAGTACGCTCCGGACACTTATCAGGCTATAAAAAAGCATGTTCATTTGATAAAAAATATTTCGATCGAAAGAATTTCCGATGAATTAAACAAAATGATAATGGGGGCAAATTCAGGTCGCGCATTTGAAGAACTTTTTGAAATAGGTGCTTTGGAAATTCTGATTCCGGAACTTTGCAAACTCAAAGGATTGGCTCAACCATTGCAATATCACATGGAAGGAGACGTTTGGGATCATTCGATAAAAGCTCTGAATTCTTTGACGGAGGAGGAAGGTGATCCAAATCCACTTCCTGAAAATCCCCCTACTGTAGCGCTAAAATGGGCAGTTTTTTTACACGACATTGGAAAATACGACACATTTGAAATAAAAGATGATAGAATAAAATACGAAGGACATCAGGAAGTTGGCGCGGATATATCGAAAAAAATATTAAAAAGATTAAATTTTCCACTTAAAACAATAAACCGAGTCGAGTGGCTTGTTTGTCATCACATGATGGTAATTCCTCTTTTGGAAATGCCAGATTCTCGTCGCAGACATTGGTTTTTGCTTCCGGAATTCGAAGACTTACTGGAAGTTTTTCGTGCTGATTGCAGAGGAATATTACCACTCGATTTAACGGAATATGAAAAAATCAAAAAATTATATAAACACGAAATTGCACACTTAAAACTTCTCCCAAAAAAACTCATCAGCGGAGAAGAAATAATGGAAGAATTGAAAATTCCGGCAGGGGAGAGAGTCGGAGAAATCCTCATGGAAATACGAGAAAAACAACTTGAGGGAAAACTCAAAACTACAAAAGACGCATTGGATTATTTAAAAAAGCTTAAATAAAACTATATCAATTTCTTAGCCTTTAAGATTTTGAAATAGTCTATTTTCATGTAAACAATCATACCTATTCCAACAAGTGCCGCTCCTGCATTTGTAAGCCATCCGACAAAAGGGATAACGCCGACAACATAATAAGCCAAAAGCCCCAAAGCGCACCACATAAACAAAGTAAATTCATTGAGTTTTTTATTCCCTGCAAATTTTCCAAAATATCCGCCAAGCCAAACCGCCGCAAAAATTTTGCCAAAATAAATCATAATAAGTCCGGCGACAAAAGCAATCATCCCGAAAGGAATTCCCACAAGAGTGAACATCAAAAGCACACCTCCCATAAAACAAGAAATCAGCGCTAAAACCCCGATCCCCATAGATTTTAAAACATTTTGCTTAGCAAATTCGGAAGCTTTTACCATATAATTTTTGAAGAAAGCGCAGAATAGAGCCAAAACAATCAATGCGGAAACATAGCTAAGAAGTTTATTCATAACAAGGTCACTATTGATGTTTCCGGAATTTTCTTTTTTCTCTGATTGATTAAATGTCACTTTTCCTGAAACAACATTCTTCGGAATTTTTGATTCAATTAAAGAAGAATAACTGAAATTTCCTGCGACTTTTGCGCTGTAGGAAATAGAAATATCATCTTGAACAACGATATCTACATCCCTGCCAATATTTCCATTTAATACCAAAGTGCCCATGATTCCCCGAAGATCTTCTTTCACTTCTCCGTCAACGGTGATAAGCCCAGCACTGGCCACGAGACTTCCGCCAATAATAGAATTTTTCCCAACATCAACTTGTCCTCCCGCTACAACCAAATCATCTCCAATATTCCCAAAAACACTAACCTGTCCGCCAAGAACACGGACATCTCCACCAACATTTCCGACAATATTTACCTTACCTCCCACTATAACAAGATCTTCCTGAATATTCCCACTAATCACGACATTTCCGCCTGCAATATATGCATCTCCGAAAATATCTCCTTTCACGTCAGCACTTCCGGCAACAAAATAAGCATCATCCAAAACATTTTCATTGATGAACAAATTTTCGCCGGTATTAAAAACCGCGGCACTGGCGGACATTCCCAAAAAAGAGGAGAAAATCACAAAACTTAAAAGAGAGAAAATGAGTTTTTGAAAATTTTTCATATAGATAAAATTAAATGCTTTATAAATCATATTTGAAAACACGCACTATTGCCAAGGAAAAGAATTGACATGATGTAGTTTACCGCTCTAATAAAGCCACGCATTCAATATGATAAGTGTGTGGAAACATATCCACAGGCTGTACTTCTTTTATTCTATATCCATATTCAATCAGCCATGCACAGTCGCGGGCGAGCGTCGCGGGATTGCAAGAAACATAGATTAATTGATGTGGGGAAAAATCATTTATTAATTTTGCAGTTTTTTCAGTGATGCCGATTCTTGGCGGATCTATAACAATAAGAGAAGGAGGCTCTTTCAAATCTTTCAAAAGTTTATCAACATCTCCGGCAAAAAAATCTATATTAAAAACTTTATTTTTTAGAGCATTTTCTCTGGCAACTTTCACAGCATCTTCTACAAGCTCAATTCCAAAAACTTGCTCGGCATGTTTTGCGAGAAAAAGACCTATTGTTCCTGTTCCGCAAAACAAATCAAAGATAGCTTTTTGTGGCTTATCTGAGGCCATTCTCGCGACCTGACTATACAAAACTTCCGCTTGAAAAGTGTTCACTTGGAAAAATGCCTGCGGCAAAATTTCAAAAACCATTTCATTTCCATTTTCAAGAATCATTTTTTCTGTGAGAGATTTTTTCCCATAAAGTAAAAATTCTTTTGAAGTTTTTCTGACACCTTTTTTTGCGATAATCATCGTCCAATAAATTGAAGTAATTTTTTTATCCGTATCTTTTAGTTCATCGGAAGATAAAAGGTCGGCATATTCTTTCATGATTTTTTCCGCATCATTCGGCAAATTATCTGAAGTAACAAGATTTATCATGACCTCATTCGTGCGCTTTCCTTCGCGAATATACAAGGCTTTCAAAAATCCGGATCCATCATTGTATTTGAAAGATTCAAATCCGGTTTTAACAAAAAAATCACGGGTTTTATTCAAAATTTTTGAAGAAAATTCAGACTCAAGATGGCATTCATGCAGATCCAAAATATCGAATCTTCTATTTGGCAAATGCATTCCTAAAGCAAATTTCATGTTGGCATCATATCCAAAAGAAAACTCCATTTTATTGCGATAATAATAGGTGTTTTTACTTCCGATAATTTTTGAAAAATTTACATTTTTGATTTTTCCGATTCGGTCAAAAGCATCTTTTACCTGCTGTTCTTTCAGCTCAAGTTGTTGTTCATACGGCATAAACTGCAGTTGGCATCCTCCGCAAGTTCCAAAATATTTACACTTTGGCGTGCATCTCTCTTTTGATGGAGAAATTATTTCTACGAGTTTCGCCTCCAGAAAATTCGATTTTATTTTCGTCAAACTCGCAGTAACTTTATCTCCTCGCATAGTGTTTTCGACAAAACAAGTTATGCCTTCATATTTCCCGACACCTTTGCCACCAAAAGCGATTGAAGAAATCTCAATCTCAACTAATTGTCCTTTTTTGAATTGCATAGCCAAAGAATTCTAGCACACTATGCTTTTGGCTCAAACTTCGGATTAACAAACTGCGGAAAAGGCTTATGTTGAGTCTGCGCTTTCTTGTCATATTCAAGCTCCGGAAATACTTCCCAGAAGAATTTTACAGCATCATTTTGTTCTGCAGGAGAAAGCTTTTCTACATGCAGCTTATTATACATGTCATAAATTTTTCCATACTCGCCTTTATAATAAAGATTGTAAACTTCAACTGCTATCGTATTAGAATCACCTTCTTTTGACATTTTTTTAAGAAATTCAAAAAAACCTGCCAAAGCTTTATCATATTTTACTGTCGTTTTCGGCCCATCTTCTCCATCTTCAACAACTCCGATAGCTCTCAAATATCCTTCAACAAGTCCCTCATTTGGGACATTATTTTTATTATGAGCGGTTTCGTGTGCAATCACATGCGCAAGTCTACACGCAGGATGAAGTAGCATTATCGGATCGATTTTTGCGCCTTCAGCAGTGGATTCTCCTACTTTCTGTCCAGGCAGAGATTTGAAAGATGCATATTTCAAATCAGGTTTCATAAAAGCAGGAAGTAAATTCAAAGCTTCTCCCAAATTTTTCAAAGCCGCTTGCGGATCAGGCATTTCAACATCTCCAATCACAACAGGCTTATGTGTAGGTTTTTCACCTGCTTTCTCTCTTGCCGCATCACTTGCCTTAAAAGCTTCTGTGAAAGAGGCAAACACTTCTGCTATTCCAAGCGCATCAACAGCATTCCTCTCTGTGCCTTCAGCCCCTTCAGCTAAGACATCAGGTTCCGAAGGTTTACCTACTTTGGCCTCTGGTTTTCCAGTTGAATCAGCCATATCTATAAAAATATATAATCTATAGTATAATTATAGCAAAAAACTGACTAAAACTCAATCATTACCTTCGAAATGCTGTTGGAAAAACCATTTAATCAAATCCCAATTTTCATCTAGAGGTAGTAGGGTATATGCATGGTTTTCACCTTCACAAGAGTTTGAACCGCCTCCCTCTACGGTCGTCGCACAATCTTCTTTTGTGATGTACGGAGGTACAAAGAAAATATTTCCGGATGACATCACATCATTTGAAACGATCTTATAATTCTGATATTTGAAATAATATTTTATTGCCTCATCAAGAGTAATATCCGTTTCTGTTTTTCCGAGCACCGCTTTCGCGATTTGATAAACAGTATCAGCATCACCAAAACCAAAATTCTGTGCTTTTTCCTGAATCGCTTCAAGAATCATTTGTTGTCTTTCCGCTCGAGCAAAATCGGAAGTCGTATGTCTGCTTCGCGCTAGACGCAAAGATTCTTTCCCTCCCAAATGATAATCCCCAGGTTCATAGTGAAGAGTCCCGACTTTTCCATTGTCGATAGTTTTATAAGTTGGATCCACCACAGCCTTGTCCAAATGAATATCAACACCTCCAATCAAATCAATCACATCAATAAAAGCATACATATCTATAACAATATATTTGTCGAGTTTATATCCAGTCAGCTTACTGATGAGACTTTTTAGCTCAGGCATCCCATACATATACGAATACGCATTGATTTTGCGGTTATTATAAAAAAGATCCCGAGGGATACTTATCATTTTAATTTCTTTAGTGGATTCATCCAGATGTGAAAATATCATCGTGTCGGTCAAACTGCCATTTTTGCCGGCAATAAGGACATTAAAGGTTTTATCGGTATTAAAAGTTTTACCTGCATAAGAAGAAAGATCCTTAGGAATCTCTAGAGTTTTTTTTTTAGAATCAGGCTCAAAGAAAAGAAGATTTTCAGAATTTGTGCCATCCGGTGCAACTATGTTTACAACCCCGGTAGTTTTCTCAACAACGATTGCGCTAAGCACTTTTCCGGCAGTTGTCATAAGGTCAAAATAATATCTGTCCTCGTCTTCACGAGGCTCGGAAATTTTTAGTCCGGCTGTTCTTAGGGCAAGAGTGAATCCTTTATCCGTAAGTGTGTTTTTCATATCTTCAAGCACTTGTTTTGCTTTTTTCTCTATCGAAGTGCGCGTATCCAATTTTCCGATAAAAGGAAGAAGCTCAGTTTTTACATCAGAAGTTATGGTCGAAGAATTATCCTCTTTATTAACCAAAGAAACTTCTAAAGTTTTGAAATCAATTGCGATTTCTCCTATGGAATCACTCGTCATATTAGTAACGGAATAAGTATATTTGAAATCTTTTTCCGTTGGAGCATTGTCGATTTTTATCTTTAGCTCAGCCAGTTTTGCCTGCATGCTCTCGCTGTTCGCAGTGCTTTCTATAGCCGTTCTTGATTTATTGATGCTATCCAAAGTTGTTTTCCATCCAGAGCCGTTTGCATTGATGAAATTCACAAGATCGGTGAAGAATTCGTCTGAATTTTTATAAGAAACTTCTTTTTTATCTAAAATAGTTTTTCGTAGAAGTTTGCCGTCTTCTTTTGAAATATAGAAAAATACTGCCGGGAATTCGAGAGGCGTTTGTCCTTGATACGCTAAAGATAAAGTAATTGCAGTTTCATAATCATTAAGCTTTGAAAATGAAAGACCATAAGTATTCATCGCGGAAATAAGCGCCGCACTGGTATTTATTTTTTCAAGAAAAGATTTATTTAATGCAAGATTTGTATCCGTACTCTCTTTTTTTGAGAGATAATCGACATATTGGAAAAGGGCTAACTGAAGCCTGTTCGTGTTTTTGCTCTCATCGTTGGATAAGTCAATTATATCTTCGGACGAATCATAATCCGTGACGGGCATTCCTATATATTCGCGCACTTGATTTAAATCTCCACCGATTTTAGTAAGAATTCCTTTTAGCTGTCCAACCTCAGTGATAAGTGAATCATCATGGGTTTGCAAAAACGAAAGATTGCCGATTGTTGTCTGGAATTGCGCATATTGAGCGATAAAAAGTCCGACAACTATAAAAAAGAAAATATTTCTCAAAGAAAAAAATCTTCTTTTTACTCCACAACATCCGCTATCCGATGCGCATTTTTCTTCTCCACCTGAAACAACATGCACCACTTTTGCGCTTTCATCAAAAACCTCGGAAGAGGCTTTTTTTGCCTCTCCGATTTTCACTTCACTCATTTTTGTATCTTTTTTTACCATATTTGTTTTTCAGCGTTGTCATTCTATAATTATAAGAACCAATAATCAAACTCAAAAATACATGATATAATATCCCTATGAACAAATACGAAAATTTGAGTAAACCGCAGGCAGAGTTTGATTTTCACAACAGAGGAATTTTGAACGAAAGTAATATAAAATACATGACAGATGCATTTTTGCACGATTGCATGCGCAAAGGTTATACAAAAATTCTTTTTATCACAGGCAAAGGTTTACATTCAAAAAAAGGAATGCCGGTAATAAAGCCATTCCTGAGGCAATACCTCACATCCTTATCATTCGTAGGCCAAGTCTATGAAGGCCGCTTCGATAGAGGAGGAACAGGAACTTTGGAAGTTACTTTGAGGTGAGTTCGAATTACGTTGCCATAGAACTACCTCCATCTTCTTCAGCAAATTTTTCTCCTATAGCAATGATAGATTCAGTCAAATTTTACTAAAAAATCTTCATCTTTTTTATTTTAGGAAACTTGTTATAACGAATCGGTCAAGAGAAGAAGGCATTTTGCTTCGCCATATAGAAAAATTCTCTTAAAAACTTC
>PFOM01000022.1 GCA_002792535.1 Candidatus Peregrinibacteria bacterium CG_4_10_14_0_2_um_filter_38_24
ATTTCCGCAATCAAAAATTTCTGAATCGTCACCAACGTGCAAACTATTCAATAATTTTATTTTTCAAAAAACCGTCAAGTCGAAGCTTTTGAAACAACAAAATCATTCACGTAGAATAGAAGTGCATTCTTTGAATATTTTATTTCCCCAAAAACCCGTCAATTTCTCCCCCCATAACGTCCAATCACATAATTCCCATCCCCGAGGATAACTTCGGTGAATCAAAAATGAACAACGAAAAAAAGAAAAAACCATCCCCAATGGATAACTCTCCGCAAAACAATAACAATTTGCACATACCAAAACAGACCAACCCCCAAGCACATTTCTCAAATCTCCCCACAACATCCCCCTCCACACAAACCCACTCCCACGCTCCACCCATCAATTTCTCCCCACAACATCCCCCTCCACACAAACCCACTCCCACGCTCCACCCATCAATTTCTCCCCACAACATCCCCCTCCCCACAAAACCCCGCCTACAGTCCACCCATCAATTTCTCAAATCTCTCCTTGTCATCATACGGCCCAATCGCCGCAATTTTCATGCGATCCGCTTTAAATAAATCCTTCGCCACCCTCATCACATCATCAATAGTCACAGCATCGACCGCCGCCGCAATTTCCTCGGGAGATTTTGACTCACCGTGCAAAAGTGCATATTTAGCAAGCAGATGCGCAAATTCTTCGCTATCTTCAAGACTCAAAACCATTTTTCCTTTAACATAAGATTTCGCCTTTTGAAGCTCTTCTTCGGGCACACCTTCATCCCGCAATTTTCGATATTCCTCAATAATCCCCTTCACCGCATCATCGATTCTCGTCAAATCCACGCCGGCATTCGTAACAATCGCTCCACAATCCATATAATCATCAGTCGAAGTATGGATATAATAAGCCAATCCCTTCGCCTCACGCACTCCCAAAAACATTCTACTACTCATATTCCCACCCAAAATCACAGACAAAACTTTTAGCGCCCAATGATCTTTATGAGTTTCCGCATATCCAGAAAATCCCACAGCCACATGCGCTTGTTCAGTCTTTTTTTCTCTCAAAGAAATCCTCTCTCCTTCCATCGGAGCAACAGGCAAAAACTCAAACGCCTTTTTCGCATTTTCCAAAACAAAATATTTTTTAACCATTTCCAAAATTTTCTCTTCATCAATATTTCCAACAACCGCAATCACAGTATTTTCAGGAGTATAAAGTTGTTTTTTATAATTCGCAAAATCATCATGCATCACGCCACCAATCACTTCCTTGGTCCCGATTTGGTCCCAACCAAGCGGTTGATCACCAAAGACAAGCCTCTCGAAATCCCACCCGATTTGATACATCGGCGTATCTTGATACATATTATATTCCTCCAAAATCACTCCACGCTCCTTATCAATTTCTTCTTGTCTAAAAGTCGCATGAACCATCATATCTGACAAAACATCACATGCGATTTCTGTATTTTCAACTGCAACTTTCACATAATATCCTGCATATTCTTTGCCTGTAAAAGCATTGAATTCACCGCCAACAGAATCAATCGCCTCAGAAACTTGCTTCGTGTCGGTATATTTTTTCGCTCCCTTGAAAAACATGTGCTCAAGAAAATGAGAAAGCCCTCTTTGCGCTATTTTCTCATAACGACTCCCTGCCCCAACAAGGACAAGAACCGTCGCAGACTGAGTTCCGGAAAGCTTATTTGTAATGATTCTAAGACCATTCTCCAGTTTTGTTTGTTTGTACATCTTTATAATTTTTAATGATGAAAATATTAAAATTGCTATGCTATAATACCTGCACGAAAATAAAAAAAACAGCAAATGTACCAAAAGGCATCAAAGCGCGACTCAATCAACAAAATTACAATTTTCATAATCTTCAGTAGCGTCTGCATGACAATTTTAGTGTTAAGATTATTCCAACTTCAAATTTTTGATCATGAATTTTATCAAAATCTCGCGACACAAGAACAATCCGGATCCCTCAATCTTCCCGCACAACGCGGAGAAATTCTCATAAAAGACAAAAGCTCAAAAGAAGAATTTGCCCTCGCGACAAACACAACATTGAATCTGATTTTCGCAGATCCAACCTTGCTAAAAGACCCTCAATACATCGCCGAAAAACTCATTCCTCTTTTATATAATATCGAAAACGAACGAGCAACAGACAACGAAAGAATCGAAAAATTATCCAGAAAACTTCCTGCAGATATCACAGAAGAAGAAAAAGAGAAACTCTTGAAACCGCTTACAGATGAGGAACTTTCAAAACAATACAAAGACACATTCCTGACAAAAATATCGGAAAAAAGAAGATCCCAAATTCTCCTCGGCGAAGATTTTGAACAAGAAAATCTCGACAAACTCCTCACTATTGGCGCATCAGGAATAGAAATAAAAAACAAAAGTGTTTACGCCTACCCTCCTCAAATCGGAAATCCGGAAGCCGTCGCCGCACAAATTTCACAATATGTTCAAATCCCGACCAAACGCCTCGCAAAACTTCTAAAAGGTGAAAATCGCTATGTCATCCTAAAAAGAAGACTTTCTCCGGACACTTCCGACACAATCAAAAAAATGTTCAAAGAAGATAAAGACAAACTGCTGGCTGGACTTGGAATGCAGGAAGAATCATTCAGATATTATCCGGAAGGAAGCCTCGCCGCGAGTTTACTCGGATACGTAAATTACGAAAACCAAGGAGAATACGGCATAGAAAGCACTTTCGATACAGAATTAAGTGGAGTCGCAGGAAAATTCAACTCAAAAAAAGATTCAATGGGCCGACAAATTACCGTTGGAGACAGTATCCTTCAACCCGCAATAAACGGCGACACAATACTGCTGACAATCGACAGATCAATTCAGTCAAAAACCGAAAAACTGCTTGAAGAAGGCGTAAAAGAGTACGATGCAGAAAGTGCACAAGCCATCGTCATTGACCCAAAAACAGGAAAAATTATGGCAATGGCAACCTACCCGACATTCAACCCAAACAATTACGGACAAGTTTTCAATAAAAAGGAAATACATTTCACCGCGCAAGACATGCAAAATTTAACCCCCACCAAAACCGCAGGAATTTATTATTACTACACAAAAAAAACAGAACTGGACAGATACATAGTGTTTGAAGAAAAAGATCCAGAAGGAAATGTCCATTATTACAAATATGAAAATTTAATCGGCCCCGAAGTCTATCACAACAAAATCGTTTCTTGGCCGTACGAACCGGGGTCCTCATTCAAACCTATCGTCATGTCCATGGCTCTCGACGACGGAGATGTCACCCCAAACACCACATACAACGACGTAGGCCCGATAAAAGTTGATTACAATAAGTACACAGGCGAATACGACTTTGAAATAAAAAATTCCACGGGATATTATGGCCTCGTAAACATGAGTATCGTCCTCGAAAAATCTTTAAACACAGGAATGACATTTGTGTCGAAAAAAATCGGCCCGGCACTTTTCTACAATTATCTGAAAAAATTCGGATTTCTCGACAGAACAGACATAGAAATGGACTCCGAATCAGTCGGAAAAATCGAATATTTCGAAGAATGGACAGAATCCGAACTTGCAACCCATGCATTCGGCCAAGGACTCACCGTCACAATGATACAAATGGCTCAGGCATACTGCGCCCTCGCAAACGGAGGTACAATAATGAAACCATATTTAGTCGAAGAAATCCGCCATCCCGATGGCTCAAAAACCACATTTGAACCACAAGAAATAACAAAAGTTATTTCAGAAAACACTTCCTCAAAAATCATAACAATGCTGGTAAATGCAACTGAACGAGGTTTTGCATTAAAAGGACAAGTCCCAAGCCATTTCGTATCCGGAAAAACAGGAACCTCCCAAACATACAAAGGCGGCCGCGCACTCTCAGGGAAAGGAACAACCATCGGAACCTTTGCAGGATTCGGCCCGATAGAAGATCCGAAATTCGTCATTATTATAAAATACGATTATGCAAAACAGAGCGAATGGGGATCCGACACCGCCGGCCCAACCTTCGCAAAACTCGCAGAATTCATCTTCGATTATCTAAATATTCCACCGGATAAGTAAAAAAAGCGGAGGCGGTCATAGACACGCCCCCACAATCTATCTCTAAACTTTATTCAGCCAAAGTCACCTGATTAACTTCGCTCAAGTCACTCATTTTATTTGCCTGCACAACTTCCGGTGAAGTCGTATAATAATAATCTCCGATATACATCGCTCTATCGATATCCTTCTCCCCACACCAATAACTTCCACCAACCATCATATCCTCCGCCCCCATCCAATCATATCTACACATAAAAGTCCCCTTAGTATATTCCGCATCAGTATAATGAGAAATTCTTCCTTGAAGAGAAATGCCATCTAAGCTGATATTATAAACATAAACTCCCTGATAAGTTTCATTTCCATAAGTTGAAGGAGAAGTACTCGAATCATTTTTCATACTTTGTGGAATTTCATACAAACTCACAGGAAAAGCCAAAATTCCCTTCGCCTTATCAAACAAAAGTGCTTTATGATCATAAAGTAAAGGACTTGTTGTTCCACGATCTCCGATCGTTGTCTTGAACATTTCAGTAGGATGTTCTGTGTCAGAAACATCAAACATCGCAACTTTCATTCCTTGATACCATGCAAAATTATCACCCATCCATCCCATTCCACCTTCCGCGTCCACCGCTTCTTTTCCAAATCCAATGATGTGATTTTCGTCATAAGGATGCAAATAATCACTGTATCCAGGAATCTTCAATTTTCCAAGAATTCTAGGGCTCTTTGGGTCATCCAAACCAATCACAAAAAGTGGATCGGTATTTTTGAAAGTAACCATATAAAGTCTGTTTCCCACAAACCTCGTAGAATAGATTCTTTCGCCCTTTGCAAGCCCCGTAAGCGCTCCGACAACACTCATTCCACTATCCAAAACATAGACATTATTTTGAGACTTATTATTCTCACTCCACATATCTCCCTTTGTCGTAGCAATCCTGAAATAGTCACCACTCTCATCCATTGAAAATTGATTCAAAATCGTTCCGGGAACCGTTCCAGACCCCTGATATTTCACAGTCGACCCACTAAGTGAAAATTTATAAAGATATGTTTCTTCATCACTCACACCATCCAACCACCAACCATAAGAACTATACCTTGGTTCAGCCAAATAAAGATTATCCGTCGACGCATAAATGTTACTACTTGAACCCATGATAACCTGTTTTGAAACGCTCTTTGTCGCATCATCTACAGGAATTCCGGCAACGATCGCATAATTCATGCTTGTATGTCCCGGAACATAATAAACATCACTACATCCGGTTACAGGACTGATTTTCCCATCTTTTGAATCTGCATAATACGGCACAACTCCTTCATTTTTCGCATTTTCAAAATATCCCCATGGCAAATAATACATATACTGATTTGCAACGAGATAAACATTATTTCCAATTTTTCTTGAAGAATTATAATTTCCTTCAAAAGAAAGTTCACGAATTTGTTTCACTTTTGTTTTGTCAGTGATGTCAAAAACATAAACTTTCGTCAAACTTCCTGAAAGAGTAATCGTGTCAGAAATAAATGTACCTCCACTTTTTCCCTCAAGGAAAACATTTCCATTATAAGAAGTTCCGACAATAACAAGTCTGTCGTCATCCACATACATCTCTGAAGGATAAAAATTTGCATCCGAAACAGTCACTTTTGTAAGCTCTTTCATTGAACTTGGCGGATAAGCATTCACAATTCTCACCGTGTTTCCTTTCAAAGTATAAACATATTGCCCATCATTTTTCACAATATCAGCCTCATCAACACCCTCAACTTGCACATTTGTCTGAGAAGATTCAACTCCTTTTGCCGCACCCATTTCCGCACCGCCAGTAGGTGCCGCAGAATCAGAAACAGCCTCTCCAACCATTGGCGCCGCCTCTTTCGTCATAGCTCCCTCCATATAAAGGATATCAGGACTTGAATTATAACTGCTGTCCTCCATGTATTTCCTCATCTCAGAACAAGATTCGAATTTTTGAAGACCCGCCGTAGATTCTGAAACAAGATTTCCACTGGCAAGAGATTCATAAGAATTTGAAACCTTATAAGTCACATCATCTGAAGTTCTCCAAATAATTTCCGCCATATCACCTCTCGTCAACTTGTCATCGAAAGCAGTAACCGTTGAAGGAATAGCCTCTTTTGAAGAAAGCGCATTAACATACCCCTCATACCAATTTGCGCTTGCTCCAAGCGAAATATCAAGCCCAAGAACATTTGAAATAATCTTGCTCGCTTCCGCAAAATTTATCGTATCCGCAGGTCTAAAAGTTCCATCTTTATATCCATTCACCCAACCACTTGTCGTCGCAGAACAAATATAAGGCGCAAACCATTCATCTTTTACATCGCTATAACAATTTGATCCTTCCCATGCCGTCGTATCACTATTTTTTTTAGTAGAAACAGACGCTCCATCACCAGAACTCTGTTCGTTATCCAAAACTTTATCCTTTGCCTCCATCACAATTTTCAAAAACTCAGCCCTATTTATGTCTTTATTCACGCCAAAAGTTCCATCTTCATAACCTTTCACAACCCCTTCATTCGCCAAAAAATAAACAGCTTTATAACTCATTTCATCCTCCCTCATGTCAGAAAAACCGTACCCATAAACCGAAGAAACACCGACATTATAAAAAGAAAAAAGAGAAATCAAGATCGCAAAAACAAGAAACTTTGCAACCGACCTACTCCAAAAAATTTTAATATTCATAAGAAAGATTTTTAAAAAATAATTTAGTTATACGCGGCAAATCGCCACGCATAACTAAAACGAATCATACCAAACTTAGTTACTATTCTCAAGCTCCCAATTTTACGACTAGCATTGACAAACCCACCACCACAGCCTAAAATCTAAACTACTTAATAGGACTAAATAGGTATGAATAAACAAATCGAAACAATAACAAAAAATAAAACGCGAGGAGCGTTACATTTGACGCAACAAGTTGATTACGGAATTCTTATTCTTGCAACATTGGCAAACACGGGAAAAGACCGTTCAGCTGCCAAAAAAGAACCTATCAGCACTTCAATAAAACAAATCGCAGAAGAAAATAATTTATCATTCCTATTCCTACAAAAAATTGCACAAAAACTTTTGAAAGCAAAATTATTAAAATCAGAAAGAGGAAAATTCGGAGGATACAAGCTCACAAAAAAACCTGAAAAAATAACATTAAAAGAAATCATCGAAGGCCTCGAAGGCAAAATTTCCGTAGTGCCATGCCTAAGAGCAGACACGACGACATGTTGCAAAAAAAATAAAAAATGCGCGATAAAAAATCAACTAAGCGTTCTAAATAAAGAAATGGAAGATTTCTTTTTATCAAAAACTTTAGCTACATTTACGAAATAAATCATGGCAACAAAATCATCAAAAAATTCATTAATTATAAAAAATCTTCACGTCGAAACTGAAGATAAAACGAACAGAAAATCAAAAAAAGAAATCCTAAAAGGAGTAGATTTAGAGATAAAAGAAGGTGAAATTCACGCAATAATGGGCCCAAATGGATCCGGCAAAAGCACACTTCTAAATGCATTAATGGGACATCCAAGTTACCAAATTTCAGAAGGGACAATTCAACTAAAAACTGGAGATAAAACGAAAAAATTAAACGATTTAAAAGCAGACGAAAGAGCAAATCTTGGCTTATTCATGGCATTCCAACATCCAATCGAAGTTCCAGGACTTTCTTTCTTGCACATGCTTCGAACTATAAAAAATCTGAAAGGAACAGAAAAACAATCCCTGGAAGAACTTCTTGAAGAATTACAAATAGAATTAAAAAAATTGAAGATCGACGAAAAGGCCTTAGAAAGAGGAATAAACGAAGGATTTTCCGGAGGAGAAAAAAAGAAACTAGAAATTTTTCAAATGAAAATTCTAAAACCAAATTTTATTTTACTCGATGAAATAGATTCTGGACTCGACATCGATTCACTAAAAATAGTTGCAGAAAACATCAAAGAATATTTCAAAAAATATTCTCCAGCAATGATAATTATCACACATTACGCAAGAATTCTAAAGTTCATTGAACCGCATAAAGTACACATTTTATCTGACGGAAAAATAATAAAATCAGGAGGGAAAGCTCTTGCACATACACTCGAAAAACATGGATACAAAGAATTAAACGACAAATAAAATGCACAGCAAATCATCAAGAAAAGAAGAAAAATCTCAAGCTCAAAAGATAAACACGCTTTTCACAAACTACAAATACGGATTTCACACTGACACAAAAAGCAAACTCGTAATCCCAAAAGGATTAAACGAAAAAATTGTCAGACAAATTTCTAAAATAAAAGAAGAACCAAAATGGATGACTGATTATCGAGTAAAAGCTTACAAAGAATTCGTAAAAAGACCAATGCCCAATTTTGGGCCAAGCTTAGAGGGAATCAACTTCGACGATATTCATTATTACATTCGTCCTCAAGATAAAACACAAAATAAATGGGAGGATGTTCCCGCAGAAATCAAAGAAACTTTCGATAGACTTGGAATTCCGGAACACGAAAAAAGATCACTAGCTGGCTCAGGCGCACAATTTGAATCCGAAATGATTTATCATTCTATAAAAGAATCTTTGAGCAAAAAAGGTGTAATTTTTGATTCAATAGATCAAGGCCTCAAGAAATATCCGGAACTTTTCAAAGAATATTTTGGAACAATTGTTCCTTACGATGACAACAAATTTTCCGCATTAAATTCAGCAGTTTGGTCAGGAGGATCTTTCATTTATATTCCAAAAAACACTTACGTCGACCTTCCTCTTCAGGCATATTTTCGAATAAATACAGAAAGCATGGGACAATTTGAAAGAACGCTGATTATCGCAGACGAAGGCAGTTTTTTGCACTACATCGAAGGCTGTACAGCACCGGTTTACTCAAAAGATTCACTTCACTCGGCAGTTGTTGAAATCATCGTAAAAAAGAACGCACACGTTCAATATACAACAGTCCAAAACTGGTCTCTGAATGTCTACAACCTCGTCACAAAGCGCGCATACGCCTACGAAAACGCAGAAATGATTTGGCTTGATTGCAACGTCGGATCAAAAATCACAATGAAATATCCATCAATATATTTAGTCGGAGATAATTCAAAAGGAGAAATAAAATCTCTCGCAATGGCAAAAGATAATCAATGCCAAGACACAGGTGGAAAAATAATCCACATGGGAAAAAACACGACATCAAAAATCATCGCAAAATCAATATGCAAAGACCACGGAAACGCTTCGTACAGAGGTTTATTGAAGGCAACAAAGTCAGCAAGAAACTCATTTAATTACTCAAAATGTGATGCATTGATTTTAAGTCCGGAAGCTCGTTCAGATACAATTCCAAAAATCAGTATCGACGATCCGACTGCATCAATAGCACACGAAGCCTCGATTTTCAAAATCGATGACTCACAATTATTCTATTTAATGTCACGTGGATTACCGCAAGACACAGCCGTTTCCGAGATCGTGAACGGATTTGCAAATCCAATCGTCAGCGAACTTCCAATGGAATACGCAATCGAATTGAAACGATTACTTGAAATCGAAACCGAATAAATTTTCCAACAAAATGACAAAAAATTTCTCACTAATCATAACGCCGGAAGAAGCAAAAAAACTCTTTTTACACAAATCAGAGCCAATTATCGTAAAACTCGATAAACCCGACACCCTAGCCGAAATTCTTGTTATGATAAAAGGAGAAAAAGATCAAAAATATGACTTCGCAATAACAGTAATTCACTCCGCTCCACACACAAAAAGCCGAATCTATGTAAGAAGTGTTCTCGAAGGTTCTTCATCGGTAAATTTCGCTGGAACCGCAAGAATAAACGAAGAAGCAGATTTTTCAGACACAGATTTATCACATCACACTCTCCTACTTTCTGAAAATTCAAAAACAAATACACTTCCAGCGATGGAAATAATTTCAAATACAGCAAAAGGAAATCACGCCGCAACGATAGGACGAATAAATGAAGAAATCCTCTTCTACATCGAATCTAGAGGCATCAACGAACTCCAAGCAAAAAAATTAATTGCAAAAAATTTCCTAAAAGCAGATATTTCTAAACTGGAAACATTAAAAAAATAATAATGCAAAAAATCGATCCAAAAAAAATCAAAAAACTCTTCCCAATTTTCTCAAAAAAAGAAAATAAAAATTTAGTTTATCTCGATAATGCCTCGACCACACAACGTCCAAAAGTGGTTATAGATGCGATAAAAGACTTCTACGAAACATACAACTCAAACATTCACAGAGGAATTTACGACTTATCCGAAAAAGCTACAAAAATGTACGAAGACACTCGAAAACACGTCGCAAAATTCATCAACGCAAAATCATCTGAAGAAATAATTTTCACAAAAAACACAACAGAATCAATAAATCTTTTGGCATATACTCTCAGCGAAAAAATCCTTAAAAAAGGCAACAGAATCATCGTAACTTCACTTGAACATCACTCAAATTTCGTTCCATGGCAAACAATGGCGAACAAAAAAGGATTCACTCTTTCAGTCGTTCCGGTAACAGAAGACTACACTCTCGACATGAAAGAATTTGAAAAATTAATCAAAGAACCAAACGTAAAATTAGTTTGCATTTCTGCGATGTCAAACGTCACAGGAACAGTCCCGCCCATACAAAAAATAATCAAACGCGCACATGAAGTTGGCGCATTGGTATTAGTCGACGGAGCGCAGTCCATAGCCCACGAACACACCGACGTGCAAAAGATGAACGCAGATTTTTTCGTATTTTCAAGTCACAAAATGTTCGGACCATTTGGAGTTGGAATAGTTTACGGGAAAAAAAAATTACTCGATAAATTACCGCCATTTTTGTACGGCGGCGACATGATAAAATCAGTAAAAGAAACATGCACTCTTTTCAGCGACACTCCATGGAAATTCGAAGCAGGCACGCCAAGCATCGCAGACGTTGTGGCATTCGACAAAGCAATGACCTTCATCGAAAAACTCGGAATAGAAAACATCAAAAAATGCGAAATGTCCCTCGCAAAAAAAGCAGTAGAAATGTTAAAAAAACACAAACAAGTCAAAATTATTAAACCAAAAAATCTTGAAGAATCAGGCCCGGTAATTTCATTTGTGATAGAAAAAATTCATCCACACGATATAGCCGAAGTTTTCAACGGAGAAGGTGTTGCCATACGCGCCGGACACCACTGCAATCAGCCATTAATGTCGCGTCTAGGAATCCCCGCAACAGCCAGAATCAGCTTCTCAATTTACAACACGGAAGACGACATCAAACACGTAGACCTCGCCATAAAAAAACTTTTCAAAATTTTCGCAAAATAAATCGCACAAAATAACATGTCAGACATTTATTCAGAGATCATCCTCGACCACTACAAGCATCCTCACAACAGAGGACACATCAAACATGATACAAATAGAGCAGAAGAAGACAATCCTCTCTGCGGCGATAATATAAAGATCTACATCAAAGTGTCAGACAAAAAAATTATCGAAGACATTTCATTCGAAGGAGAAGGCTGTGCAATAAGTCAAGCCTCAGCCTCAATGCTTACAGATTTTTTAAAAGGAAAACCCATCGCACAAGCAAAAAAAATCACATCTAAACAAATTTACGATTTACTAAAAATCAAAATCTCTCCGGCACGTTCAAAATGCGCATTACTCGCATTAAAGACAATCAAATCAGCACTTTCTTAAAATCTACTTTAAAAAACTTCGCACTTCTTCATCATCATCCCCATCAAGATCCCTAAATCAGGGGTACATTAAAGCTTTCATATATCCACTAACAACTTCCGCCATCTCAGACATAAGATCTCTTGCCTCCACTTGATACTCATCAAGCTCAGCTTCAATCTCAGACCGCCTTTCGGCAGTTATTTCATGTTGAGAATCACTCAATGCCGCCAAAAATACAGAAGAAGATGATCGAAAAAAAGGCGCAAAGATTCTCATATGCATTTTTTCAATTTCATTCTCAACAATAGCCCCAGCTTCCACAATAACACCAAGTTTAAACAAAATTTTATCCAATTTGTCATAAACGGCATACATAAGCTGAAGCTGAAACATAAAATCTTTATAATTTTCAACCCAATAATCTTTAATCTCCAGAAGGATCCAATCCAAAAAAATCTTCAACCTCAGGAAAAAAATCAAGGCCACAAACCCTCAAACTAGACAAATGATATAAGACAAAATACTACTACTTATTTCTTTTTAGTCAAAGCCAAAACCACAACACACGCTCCCAAAACAATCGCACCCCAAAATGAAAAATAATTATACCAAGGCAAAACATCCAAAGGAGAAAATGTTTCCACTTGAGCATTTCCATTCCCATCAACAGCCTTCACGTAAACATAACTGGAAAGATTTTGATCCTCAAGAACATACGGACTTTCAGCTCTAACCCAACCATTGAACCAAATCTGCAAGAATGCACGGCATTTGGATCGACTTCTATAACTTCATGAATAAAATTTTGAGGTTCTATATTAACCGGAACAATCTCTTCAAATGGAATTTTTTTTGCCATCTCATCTAAAATTTTTTCCTTAAGAAAATCCATCGGCAAATCACTCGCCCCCATCGGCAAAACCGGAGCAACTTCCTCAGCTAAGGCGCTAAAAGAAAAGCTAAGAAGAAGGCTTAGACTAGCCACATAAATAAAAGATTTTAAAAACTTATTGGCACCTCCATACCTGAAAATTTTCATGGCTCAAGAGTATCACCAACAAAAAAATTTAACAATTATTTTCCATCCTTCACTTTTTCCATCGCCTCATTCCCCTTTCTCTCCTGAAATTTCAAAAAAGAATTAAACAAAACTTTATCATTTTCAGGCATCGAAAGAGAAAACACAAAATATTTCAAAGTCTGCATCGTATCTTTCAAAAACCCGTAATATTTTTCATAATCACCGGTCAAAATTCCATAACTTTTAGCAGCTTCATAATAATTTCTCTCCACAAAATTCATCAATTTTTCAGGACTAAAGAAAATTGCATCAAAAGGATTATTGCCGATTTTATCAAGAACATCGACAACATCTTTATTTTTCCCCAAAACATTTTCACCATAAACCTTATTAAAATCAGGATAAAGTGAAATCACAAAAACATTATCACCGGTAAGCCCATAATAAAGTTCAACTTTCATTTTTTTAATATCAAGTCCGGGAATAAAATTAAAACTCGCAAGCATCTCTGCAGGTATCGCACTAAAATCGACATAAAGCTTATTTAGTCCGCCGCCTTTCACGACGTTCACGTCTTTCTTAAGCGCCCCTTTCACTCCAACCATTCCGTCAAATTCCCCGATAATAGCATCAACATAAGCATCAAAAGAAGCCGTCATTTTTTTCGCCGCCCCCGCATATTTTTCATCAACATCAAAATAAAAAGAAATCGTAGGATATTTTTCACCACTATCTCCAAGAGCCAAAGCAAACGGAGACTCCAAAACGCCAACAACTTCATCTTTTGAAATACCTGCAAATCCGCTCACAAAAGCCACAAGATCATCATAACTTTTCTGTGAATCCAAATTGGTATCACCACCGACCTCTTCAAGTCCCATTTTAAATCCGGCAACAAAATTTCCAATATATTGTCCAACATTCGGCATTTCCCAATACAAAATCGGATTCTCCAAAGGAACTTTATCAAAAAGCGAAAGTTTCTTTCCGGAATAAGGCAAATTTTTCGCGACAATATCTTTATCCGCAACCAAATTTCCAAAACCTTCAAATCCAAACCCGTCTTCTTTCGCTACAACTTCAGCATACATGCTATTCATGACATCAACATTTGCCTTGTATCCAACATTATCAAGAAACTTTTTGACAGCATCTCCCTTTTTCAAATAAACATATCCAAGATTTCCTTTTGAATTTTTTGACGCATTTTTGAAATCTTCGTTTTCGCTAAATCCGGTCCCATTTTTCAATCGAACCATTCCCTCGTCAATTTCGGCTTGAGTAGCACCAAAAACAAAGATATTTCCATCATTTCCATACAATAAATCTTTGGAAGTTTTTTGCTCTTCGGTCAACAACTTCTTCATTTTAGAAACCTCATCTGTATAAAGAGCCGCAAAAACGCCACCACTGCCACCATCCGAAACTTTCGACAAATCAACTGCAACAGACAATTTAAAATCACCCTCCAAAATAGGCAAAATATCCTTTTCATAATCCAAATCACTTCCATCTTTTTTCAAAGATTCTTCATTCAAAACTTGTTCCTTAAACTGTGCCCCAATTCCATAATCCGGAAGCATTTCGATCAGTTTTTTCATGTTTTTGACTTGCTCTCCATCAGAATGGTCAACAACCATCACGAAATGACTGCCCTTTGGTAAAGCCGACTCAGGCAAAATTTTCCCTCCAAACGGCCAAAATTTACATCCTGAAAAAACCGCAAGAGAAACGAAAGCCAAAACAAAAATTTTCTTCATAGGACAAATACTCTTAGTTTTTACCTTTTTTAGTATCTTTTCTTTTGTGATCTGTATGCTTTCTGCACTTTGGACAAAATTTACTGATTTCTTTTACGATTTCATCATTTCTTCTTTTGTCATATGCAGAGATGTCGTTTGCTTTCTTACATTCCGGACAGAACCAAGTGCAATATTGACTTTTTCCCTTTGCCATAATAGTTAATGTTACGTTAAATGCGACTAAATGCGTAAGAATACTATATCAATTTCACTTATTGTCAATAAAATATCAGGATAAAACGATAAAATTCTTGCATACCTTTTTTTTTTCATTTAAAATACTTCGCGAGAAATGGATAAAAGATTGGAGACCCTCTTTAAAAACCTAGAGGTCATCTCCATCTTGCCCAAATAAAGTTGGCGTAAGCACAAAAAAACCGCTAAACTCATTTCACAAATACATCACCGGCTGTGGTAGCTCAGTGGTAGAGCACGTCCATGGTAAGGATGTACCCCTCCAGAGGAAATCGAGTTTACGGCATAGACAAAACAAAAACTTGAAATTTAGGAGGCTTCGAGAATACCATCCCCGCGGGATGAGGCTCTCTGAAGAGAAAAATAGGCAATATGCTGTGGTAGCTCAGTGGTAGAGCACCACCTTGGTAAGGTGGGGGTCGCAGGTTCAACTCCTGTTCACAGCTCCAGTTTGAGGCACAAGGAGTTGTAAATATTTCTTAATATTTACACTATGTCTCATGCCACAATTCAGGAACTTTCGGAAAGCTATATGCAACGCTGTCTGGTCATCAGAAATTATTCACCGGCAACGCTTCTTGGTTATAAATGGACTTTCAGGCAGTTTTTCCAAGAAACAAAAATTGATCATCCGTCTGACTTAAATCTTCGCGTTATAGAGGCTTGGTTTTTTAATGGTAGATTGAATAAGAAATGGAGTTCAAACACCTTTAGAACTCATCTGAAACACTTAAACACTTTCTTTAAGTGGCTTATCAAAGAAGGATATATAAAAGAAAATTGTTTAGACCAATTGGAGAAGCCACGAATGGAGCAAAGAATTCCGAGAACATTATCAAAAAAACAATCTTTGAAACTTCTTGAGTATTCGTTCAATATGGCTTATCAATACCGGCTTTGCAAATATAGAAATCGAGCAATCATCGGAATCATGTTGATGGCAGGATTGAGAAAAAAGGAAGTTTTAAATCTAAAATTGAATGAAGTTTCTATTGAGAATGGTTCAATCTTTGTAAATCAAGGAAAAGGAAGCAAAGACCGGATAATCCCAATGAACTCAAGATTAAAAATCATATTGTCCGAATATCTACAACAACGTGAGAAATTCGGCAAAGAATGTATAAACTTTTTTGTAAGCATCCAAGGCGATTACCCATTAGGCGACAGCGGATTAAAAAAACTTATCGACATGCTAAAAAAGAAAGTCCACATGGACTTCTCCGCCCACACACTAAGACACGCTTTCGCCCGCCTAATGCTCGAAGGTGGCTGTGACATCTACACATTATCAAAACTCATGGGACATTCAAAAATTACAACCACAACAATTTATTTGTGTTGTTCAAATCAACAGATGAGCAAGAGCGTTGAGATGCATGCGTTGAATTAAGCCATAGCTAAATCGAAAGAATCACTATCTATCTTGTAATCATGCCTATGCAACAAAAGCTTTGATGCCGTTAAAATCAGAAAATAAACTTCAGAAAATTCACCAATAGTTTTTATATCCCTATATTCAGCCGTATGGAAAAAACCAGATCTTTTCCCATATATTTTTTTTAAGATAGGCTTTAGCGCAGGCTCTTTGAAAAAATTACTTAACTTAATGCAAAATCTATAAACAAGCTCCTGCTCAATACATAATTGCTTCTCTATTAAGGCCGTTAGCAATCCAGTAATTAAAGACATATCATGTGAAGGATGCAATCTGATTACATCAGACAAAGTTCTTCCTTGCAAAGCAATTTCTTTATACCTAATTTTTTTAGTTTTAATAAAAACAATTAAATCATCCGCTCTAAACGGAATTGTAAATTCAGATATAAAAGTCTGGAGAAGCTCGTATTCCTTGGGCTCATACCCCAACTGCTTCATTAAAGATTTATTCAATAAAATATCCAAAGTCCCTTTACTTAAGAACCAATCTTGCCATGGCATAGGAAGATATGACAGCTGATAATTGAAAAATAATTCAGATTTATCATCAAGAATTATTGGAATTAAACGAGCAGATCCAAACATCACAAACAAAGATTGAAGATATTTTGAAATCCCAAATAGAATTTCTCTATATATGTCACTTGGACAACCATATTTCCCAGATATATCATGCAAATCTTGTTCTATTCCAATTAACAATGAATAATCTATACCAACTGATCCATGCCCAATAGCATAATGTTCAATAAAATTTTGATCAAAAGTCTTTTTCTTATCAACCAAATGTTTTTTCATATACCCAAAAACAAAGCTTGGAGTTTTCTCCTGTAGAATAATTTTAAGATTTAATACCTGTCCTACATGTTTTGATAAATTTTCACGCATTAACTCCAAAGGAATTTGGATTGAAATAGGATTCCAATCTTTCGTTCCATACGGAAAATGTATAGGGATATAAATATTCATAAAAAAATACAAAGACAGCAGATACGTATATTGTAACACAAGAGCCAAATCAACAGATGAGCAAAAGCATTAAATTGAGGAATCTATCTTGTAATTTTCAGACCTTGAACCAGTAGATGTAGCAACAAGACGTACCGTAGTTTCACCATTTTCCTCTATTTTAGTTAGACTAACACTCTTATTTTGAAGTGAAGTATGAGTTCTAACAATTGATGCCGCTCCACATAAATACTTATCCAAATCCTCTCTGCTCAATTCGCCTTGAACTCTAACAACCAAATCATCAGCCTTTAATTTAGAAACAAAATGCTTATCATTTTTGGTGAAAAAAATAACAGAATTGCTTATCAGGTTTATAGCGCTAATTATCGCTTCATCAGTACAAGATTTCTTAAAAAACACAAATTCACCAGAAGCAACAAGCTTTTTACTCCAAATATTTTCATCAATACAGATCAAGACATTTCCGTTCATAAAGTCTATTTTTCTTTTGGTAAAGTCTTTTGAACCAAGAAATGAATAGTCTTGATAACCTCATTATTTTCCAACAATTCAATCTTATAATATCCCAATTTCTCTAACTTAAGATTCTGTATATTCAAAGCTATATTGATTTGCTCAAACTTTCTAGCTTTATTTTTTTTTGCCACCAATTTTAGAGCAATATCTCCAATTGCTTCATTTCCATCTTCATCCATAATTTTAACAATAAAATCATGCTCTTCGTCATCTTTTCCATCCAACAACACCTGAAAAGCAAGACTACAATTAGGATGTAGAACTGGAACAGAATTTACATATATAGTATCGAAAGCACCAAGCACAGAGAGCTTTCCATCAGTAACACTAGCCGCATCACAAATAGTAGCTACATTTATTTCCATAATTCTTTTAATAATAAACAATAACACGTTAATTTTTACCATTCTTATTGTCAAAGAGCAACTCAATCCACCATTCCCATCACCTCAGCACATTCATTCGTCAACGCACACGACCGTTCAATATATCTCTTCGTAGTGCTAATCCTCGTATGACCAAGGTAATTCGCAATATCTTCGAGATTCTTGCCTTCGCTATTCAGTTTAGTTGCAACATAACGCCTAAAAGCATAGGCATTCACATTAAAACCAATCTCGTTTGATAAACGCTTAAATAAACCTCTCATTCCCTTATCAGTCCATCCGGTTCTTTTTGAAGATGAAACAAACAAATTAGGCTCTTCCCTTTTCAATTCCTGCCTTTTAAGAAGATACATTTCATAAGAATCGCGAATCCAACTCGGCAATGTATAATACCTCAATCTACCCTTTTGTTTCTTTCCCTTAATAACCAACTTATATCCACCTTTTTCCACCTTTTTGATATCAATACATTGAATACTAAGTAATTCACAAGGACGAGCACCAGTAAAAGCCAGGAAGGCAACAAACAAATCGTTTCTCCACCTTTCAAGTCTTGTTTGTCTTCTATTAACAATTTGCATACGAATAAGTTTCACTTGATCCTCAGTTAAAGTTCTTTGTTCATTCATTATCTCCTTACATTTTCGCACCTTCATTATTTTGTTTTCTTGAATGTATTCCATGTCCTCTAGCCATTTGAAATAAGTATTCAGATTTTTTCTGTATGTATTCAAAGTTGAAGGTGACCAATTTCTTTTTTCTTTCTCTTCATATAAAGCTTCTCTTAAAATATTAGGATTATTACAAGCCTCAACTGTCATAATTTTTAGCCTAAGAATAACAAACTTCAAGGTATCTCTAACATTAGAAATCGTCACCAAACTTTTCCCCTCTCTAACATAATGTTTCACAAACTCTGACCAATATTTCCATAATGCATCGCCAGAAAAAGATTCATCACTCTCGAAAATACACAATTGATTTTCTGGTAAAATTTGTCCGAGTTTTTCTAAGGATGTCCCCATGAATAAATTAATTTTAATGACAAAAACATCCTATAATTAATCAACAAATAAGCACATGTAACAAAACATGCACGAAATAATACATACAAAAAACGGCTTATCTACGACAAAGTATCGACAAGCTTTTGAATTTTCTCCAACATTTTTTTAACCTCCTCTTTGCTATACAAAGGCATTTTAGGATGTCCTATCTTATTTCTAATTTCAGGCAAATCATCATAGAGTTTTGAGATAGATAGTTTCTCATTCCTCCTCAATCTTAAAAGTTCTAAATACAAATCCATATTTTCCCACTTCTTTGGGTGCCTCTCTTTTTTTTGGTAATTACTTGAAAACAGCCCTCTTGACGACGTTTTATTAAACGAATTAATAGCATGATTATAATTAAGCCATAAATCTCTCCACTCTTTAGCATTAATATTCTTTCTTATTTTAATTATCAAAGAAGGCTCTTCAACATTAATTTTAACATTACCGTTAATCACAGTGTAAAACTCAACACCAAAATGTAAATTATCAGTAAGAATATAAGCAAAAACTTCTATTTTATTTTCCCTATTTATGGGAATAAAATAATCCTTCATCAACTGTTCAACCAACAAAATTTGTGCATTATTCCCCTTCCTTATGCCATAAACACGATCATTAAATCTATGCGAACTCTTAGCAAGTAGCGACAAATAATCAATCAAAACTGCTGATTTATTTATCATAGTCTTTTTTTCTCAACTCAACTAAACACATTGGACTTTTACCCTGTCATGACTCGCCATAACTCATCATAAAAACACTATACCACACTCATAGGTTGATTTCCCGCGTTTATCAGCCTAAAATGACCTCGCGATCCAAAATCTACAAACTTTCCCTAAGGGTAATTCGTCCATCTAGGCACCGAACTGGTGTAAAGGTGGGCGTAGAGGCCAGTTTGGCTACCCTTTGGGCAAGTAGATTGGATCGCACTCTACGCCCTCTTTTGTTATATACTAACCAAAAAAAACATGAGGAAAATTAAGATCAGCGTCTTGGCAATCATAGCTATCAGCTTAATGATGCCATTCATAGCAAATGCTACGGCTCTTTCAGATATTGCAGGAAACAAGAACCAAACCGCAATTGAATATTTAAACGAGCATAATGTCATTTCAGGTTATCCAGATGGGACTTTTCAACCAGACAAAATAATAAACCGAGCAGAATTACTAAAAGTACTAGTGGGAGGCAAAGGAATAACCCCAACAGTTCAAGAATACAATAATTGCTTTCCAGATGTGACAACCGAATGGTTTGCCCCATTTGTTTGTTATGCCAAAGCTCAAGAATGGGTTGGAGGTTATCCAGATGGGACATTTAAACCGTCAAAAGAAGTTAACAAAGTGGAGGCCATCAAGATGCTCGTCAATTCACAAGGATACAAAGTCGAAGAACAAGTATCTGAAACTATGTTTGACGATGCTGATTCCTCAGCATGGTATGCACCATTCATAAAAGCAGCAAAAGACAAAGGACTACTAGAAGTTGACAATGGAAACTACGGAGTTACAGACAGTATGGATAGAGCTGAAATAAGCGAAAACATATATAGAGCAATGATTATTGTAGAGAAGAATTTAGACAAATTCACAGCACCTGTAGTCTATGTTGTAACAGAAGTAGTTGATGGTGACACAATTGAAATAAACAACAGTTTTAAAATTAGATTTATAGGCGTAGATACGCCGGAAACAGTAGACCCAACAAAACCAGTACAATGTTTTGGCACAGAAGCTTCAAACATAGCAAAAGAAAAACTATTAAACCAAACTGTCACTTTGGAATCCGATGAAACACAAGGAGACAAAGACAAATATGACCGACTGTTACGCTATGTAATACTTGGCGATGGGACGAACTTCAACAAATGGCTAATTGAGAATGGATACGGCCACGAATACACTTATAAGAAAGCTTACAAGTACCAAAAAGAGTTTAAAACTTCTGAAAAACAAGCAATGGATAGCAATGTCGGCTTGTGGGCTGATAATGTGTGTAGCGAAGAAAACAACATCATCATCGATGACGAACAAACCGTTAATGAAGAACCAACCACTGGTTATATTTGCAGCAGCAATACCTATAATTGCACAGATTTCAGCAATAAAAGCGATGCCCAAAAAGTATACGATTACTGCAAGGCTCAAGTAGGGACAGACATTCACAAACTTGATGGCGACAATAATGGATTAGCGTGTGAAAGTTTGTAAGTCTAGGATGTGCCCACAAATCAGATCAACAAAATACGTCAAAAGTGTCAACTTAGTTAAAACAATAAATGATCCAAAAACGCAAAATAGCTCATCGTAATAAGACAATTTGAGTGTTCATATATGCTTTAGTTCCTATATCCTCTCCTTGCATTCAGGATGTATATTTTGAATGTGTGGGAGTTGTCGACAAGCTCTGTTGGATGTAAAAGATCCGG
>PFOM01000023.1 GCA_002792535.1 Candidatus Peregrinibacteria bacterium CG_4_10_14_0_2_um_filter_38_24
GCTGAACAGTTTGTTTAACCTATTTAGATAAAAGCTGAGGAACATAAATAAAAATAAAAATGAAAAAATTAACATTAACATTGTCGCTCGTTGCGTTCCTCCTGCTTGGCCAGACGATGGTGTACGCGGCAACTGAAGCACCGCCATCGCTCTCAGGCGATGCACCACCTTCAATGGGTAGCGAGACGCCACCGGATGTAGGCAGTCCTGACTCCGGAACCACACCGCCATCACTTGGCGGAACAGACGCCGGAACCACGCCACCTTCACTCGGAGGCACCGGAAGTACGACAGACGCTACAAAAACTACAACCACAACGGACAACAAAGGAGCAACTACAACCACAACGAACAACAAAGGAAACACAAAAACTACAACTGATACCTCAAAAACCACTACAAATACAACAAACAAAACAACAAGTGGAACAACAGGTACAACAAAAGGTGGTCTGACAAAAACCGGTCCGGAGCTGTTGATCCTTTTAGTCCCAAGTTTAATGGGCGGATACCTGTATCGCAAAAGGAGATAAGTCGCACCGCGTAAACAAACATTAAAACTTAACCAAAATAGCCTGAGCCAAAAACTCAGGCTATTTTTTTTAATTTAATAAGAATTTAAAATTTTTATTAAATTCTTTTTCCTTTAAAAATTTGACTGCGCAAAATCGTTTTGATAAACTAAAAGTAGTAATACTATGAAAGAGACCCTTATATGGTTCTGTCCACATCGGGGGCTCTTTTACTTTGAGCATTGATATTCCAGCTCGAATTTTTTATTGTACAAATAAACAATAGGCGCATTTGTTTCCCTTAAAAGCATCGAACATCTTTTGTACGGAGATAATAAAACTTTTAATCGTCCTTTTAATAAAAGAAATTTTATAAGACTATTATAATCACCATCACTAGAGAAGATAATTGCCTTATAGTAAGTATTTTCATAAAAATCTACAACAGTCCGTAAAACAAGATCAGCATCACAATTGCCCTTAACTAGGCCATAACGATCAGTAAATGTTTTCTTGAACACAAGTATAAATCCTACATTCCTTAGGAAAGCATAAAGACTTTGATTACCTTCAATAAATCCAATGAAAATATACGCATGATCAACGCAATATTTTTCTTTTAGCCACACACGAAACCTCAAATAATCTAATTTCCATCCAAGAGAATGGATCCCTTTATGCAGATTTGCTCCATCGATATATGCGCAATTTTTCTCATAATTATTCATAAAATTTCATAAAAAATAGATTTTACGCAAACTCTATCACTTCGACATTAAATAATTATGAAATTTTCCTAAAATCTTTTTTCTCATCCTCCTTCCTTCCCGAAAAACGCATGAACACAGCCTTCTTCTCCTAAATAAGCCTTTTATATTTTATCACTCAATATTCTTGCCAAACCGTCAAAAATGCGCTATAATATATTAATATAAAAATAAACACAAAAATGCCTGAGAACGAACCAAATCAAGAAGCGATAAGCGTGCTTGAGAAAGGACTCAAAAAGTACAAAATATTGTTTTTCTCCGTCGTTGGAGCGCTCGTTGTAGGAGTACTTTTATTCACGAACTACAACATGGGAAGCAAATTGACGGGTTTCATTGGTCCGAGCTTTGGTGGGGACCCGCAGGCCTATTGTAAGCAATATCCAAATGATCCTTCGTGTAAAGAGATACTTCCAAACCCCGAACCAAAAACCACAATCTCCGCAATCACATCACCAAAAACAAACGATGTTATCACCCTCGCAGAAGGGGATTCTTCATTGAAATTTGCATGGTCCGTATCCGTTCCAACCGATGCAACATATAAAGTAATTCAATTCAATGCGGCACAATTACCTACATTTTCATACGAATGGCAAATCAAAGAAAGAGGAGCCAACGGCGCCGTAAAATGGGAAGTCACAAAGGCGGGAAGTGAAGGAGGAAGTGTAGCGGCAGAAAATACAATTTGTAACGTTCAGCTCTATGATGCTATGCAAAATGCTTTAGATTCCGGCTTGGATTGGATTTGTCCATACGTGACGATTCCATCTTCAAAACTTACAAAAGACACAGAATATACTTTCTCAGTTCGAGTTTACGATGGGAAAAATTTCTCAGATTACAAACTGGTATCATTCAAAACAAAAGAACAAAACACACCAACAAAATGTACTGAAGGACAAAAAACATCAGACAATACGCTGATTTGTACAGCAGGAAAATGGGAAGTCAACGCCGTTCCTCCGGAAGACGAATCAGTCCCTTCATTGACAGCAAAATCAGGACAGACAATGACGGCCGAAGCGGATGCCACAACGGAAGATGAATCAGTTCCATCGTTGACTCCAATCAAAGCACAAGCGGATGGACAAGCCGCAGACGGAGCCACAACGGACTTAAAACTCACAAAAGCCGACATCTCAAGCAAAACATTCAACCCGCTTGTAAACAGCACGAAATTCATAATAGAAACTTCTGCCGATGCAAAAGTGGACATAAAAATCTACGACAAAGCGAATAAATTGGTCGTATCACCTATAAGCAATAAAGACGTCAATGGAAACAAAGAATACACGGTATATTGGGAAGGAAATGACGATGCAAAAAAAACACTTCCTGCAGGCACATACTCATATAAAATTATTGCAAAAGATCCAACGACAAAGAAAGACGCGGACACAAAAACAGGCGAGGTGATTTTGAAATACGGTTCAACAGCAAAGGATTTTGAAAACATAAACGGCAAAACTTCCGGCAGTAATTCAGTAAATCCGGCCGACACGACAAAATCTGTCACGGATCAATCAGCCTCCGCAAAAAATGCACAATCCTCATCAAATGACCAAGCGACAGTGGCATTGCAAAACAGCAAAGAAGGGAAAACCGCAGGCACAGGCCCTGAAACAATTATATATTTGATTTTTCCGATTTTAGGGTACACTATGAGAAGGAAATTTAAATAAAAAACATGGACGACTTAACGCAACAAAATAATACAAACCCACAACCTGCCGACCCAAATGTCATGCAGCCACTTGTGAGTCCAACACCGGAACCAACTCCGGTCGAACCAACACCGGTCGAACCAACACCGGAACCAACACCGGAACCAACACCGGAACCAACTCCGGAACCAACACCGGAACCAACTCCGGAACCAACTCCGGAACCAACTCCGGAACCAACTCCGGAACCAACTCCGGAACCAACTCCGGAACCAACTCCGGTCGAACCAACCGCTCCAACTGAACCAACCGCTCCAACTGAATCAACATTTGCCCCTACCGCTCCAACTGAACCAACTCTTCAGCCACCCATGACTTCAGCAGAGCCAAAAAACGGTGTCCTCCAAATGCTCATGGAAAACAAAAAAATCGTGCTCATAGGAGTTGTTGTTCTTGTTGCAGTAATCATAGGAATAAGCATTCTTATCGGCGCAAAATCAAGCGACGAATACCAAGGTCTAATAAAGCGAATAGAAACTGAAACACAAGACTTGAACAAAGCCGGCCAAACAAATATCTCCGCTCCGGCCGTAATTGAAAATTCAATTCCATTCGAAATGGAAGGTACTCCTGAAGCAAAAGTTCAATGATAGATCTGGACATGGAAGTAAATGATATAGATATTTCGGGAAAATATTTTCAAAATTGTCAGACACAAATCTTCTGCGCTTAAGGTTGTGGGCGAGTTCGTAGTGGGCTTTATCATGCCCTTTTCCGGATTTCTATGTAGTCGAGATCTTTGCAATGCATAAGCTCGTGGTGGGCTTTGCATAGCGGGGCGAGGTAACGAGGATCGTGGCTTGGTACTGCGGAAAATCTTCGCACGTGGTGGATTTGTTCCGAAAGTTTTTGGCAATTTCGTATAGAACATTTTGTGCCGTGTTCTAAATAAAGGATGCGTTTTATGGAGATTGGGATGTGGCGGGAAGGGCTTGGGGAAGCGGATTTTTGATGTTTTGCCGAACCATTTGCAGGGAGTGCGGTTTGCGGAATGTTTGTCGGAGAATTTATCGGTAGATTTTTTGTGGAATTTTCCGAATTATCTTGCCATGAATTTATCTGTTTTTCTTCCATTTCTTCCATGATTTTTCTACCGATTTCCGCTTTCCTCTGCGCGATTTCTTCTTCCCGTTTTTGGAGGAATTCTTTTAGCAGTTCGTTTACGTCGAGGCCTTTTTGTTGGAGTTTAAGCAGTTTTTCTTGGACTTCGGCGGAGAGATTTAGTGGGTTGGATTTGCCAGCGCAGTTATTAGGATTTTCGACACTTATATTTTCATCTTTTTCTGTCGAGGGGTCTGTCGCCGAATCTGCCTCTGAGTTTATCGATGAGTGGGAGTTGCTTTTTGCATTTTTTGTGTCAAAACACATCTGCCCGGGCAGACTTTTTGGGGCAAAAAGCGGCTCTTGTGAGCTATTCTGGCTGACAAAATCAGCAAAATCCCCGTCCAGTTTCTTGCCGGATTTATGTCCAAAATTAACATCCAATATTCCATTTTTATTATCATTTTCTTTTTCATTCCCCATTGCAAATTTTTCATCTCTCACTAAAGTTTCCACTGCATTTTTTGATAAAACTTGTACCTGATTTGCCAAAAACATTTCATTTTTGTTGGTTGCGATTGAGACGATTCTGGAAAGTTTGTTTACGCTGACTTTTCCTGTCGTCAAAAGTGATCTCAAAGCCGGCATTGTTTCAAATCTTTTTTCGAGATTCAAAACGAGTCTGACTTGTTCTTCGCTCATTCCTGCGAGTTTTTTTGCAAATTCGAAAATGGAATGGAAGCCTTTCTTCTCGTATAATTTGCGTTTGAAGACTTCGGGAAGCAGTCCCGCGAATCGTTGTCGCCAGATTCGGGCGCGCTCGCCGTAGGTTTTGCAGAGAGCATAGAGGTTTTCGTCGGTGAGGAGAGCCATTTTTGACGAATGAATATTTTTATTGTTCAATAAATCGGTTTTTGAGGATGAACCGTCTTCTCTGCCGCATGGCCTTGATACCGGTGCGGGATTTTGCCAAATCGGGCTTATGACTGCCATATTTTGCCTGCCATCAGTTGTGATTGTATTGTTCATAGGATGATTTTTTAGAATATATTTATGCCCGAATATTAGCAGGTGCAAGCCAAAATTTCAACTTTTTGGAGTAGCGAATTCTTAAAATGTGACGTATAATAAAACTCGCATTTTTGGCTTGTGGTAGCGGTGGAATGGCGTTGACAATGTAAGGAATTGTTACACGAAACGCGAAAATAAAACTCGTGTTTTTGGCTTGTGGTAGCGGTGGAATGGCGTTGCAAAGATGAAGGAATATTGCGAAATATGCGTAGAAAGAGCAGAGGTCGTGGAGCAGATGGCAGCAGGTGTTTTTTGGCTTAAGTAAGCGGTGAAGCGGCGTTGCGTGGGGGTGTCGCAGAACACAGTCAAGTGTTGCAGGGAAAATCTTTGACAACAACGCAAACAAGTAGTACCGTAGAATTGGGCTTGAAAATTAGGAAACTTTAGGCTTGAGATGCTTGGCTTTTGGCGACTTGGCGACCACCCAGCGAACCGAACCACACGCCACCCACAGCCAAAAGTCATAGGAGAAACTTTAACAGTTCGCCTATGTCTATCTTCAATACATTAATGATCATCACAATTATAGGGTCAATCCTATTTTCTTCTTTTGTGATACGTAGAACCCTTCAATACAACAAAAAGTACCATCTCCCGGAATCCAGCTACACGAGGCTATTTGGATTCATCACAAAAGAATATGTCATAGCGGCTTATGCCGCTTTTATTTTATTTATTTCAATTTTTGCCACCTGGCTGATCCTAACTTTATGAACACACACTCGAACAAAGACAGATTCTTCAAAGGCCAGCAGGCAGGGGAGGAGTTTGTGTGTTTTTTTAGGCATCATTGGATAGAGCTTTTAAAAGACATAATTTACTTCTCGATTTTTTTAATATTGGGCATCCTGACAATAATAGGCATAGAAAAAATCAAATTGGTGATGAGAGGAAGTTACGAAATGAAATTGTTATTTTTGATATGTCTTGTTATCGGTAATTTTTATTTGCACAAATTTTTCGTAAAACTTTTAAATCATTTTATAAACATAGGAATAATCACAGACAGGCGAATAATCGACCACAAAAAAACCGTTTTTTTGAGAGACACGATAGATTCGATAGACATGGCGCAAATCCAAAATATAGAAAAAATCGAAGAAGGCCTTCTGTCGACAATTTTGGATTTTGGAGACATAAAAATATATTTATCTGCATCCGATGCGGTAAAAACTTTCTACACAGTTCCCAACGCAAAATTTCATTTTCGCTGCATAAATCGCCAAAAAGAAATCCGCCAAATGGCAATGCTAAAAGAACGCCTGGCAGAAAGAATAGATCACGAAGCGATGGAGCACGGCGGCATAAAGACGACAAACAATCATGTTCAAGATATACATACATTAACCCCGATAGATCCGGAAGAATATATGAGAACGAATTAAAAAAATTATGCGCTTTGGCGTCCACTCAAGGCATCAGTAACAATCCTATTCCATATTTTTTTACCGCTGGAATTCAAATGTATCCTGTCGCCTCCAGCATATTCTCTTTTCGTAACAGTACCATTTTCTTCGGTCAAACCACTCGCAACATCAATACAATCACTTCCATATTCTTGTCGAAGTTTTCTATTGAACTCCGCTCTTGCAACGCCAACATTTTTATCATCAGGAGTCCCCGGATTAACAGTAACAACTTTTACGGACACACCGGGAAATTTTTGTTTCAAAAGATTAGAGATTTGTTTGTATTCGGATAGAGCGCTAGCCACATTAGAGGCGCGGTGAATCGCATTTTGACCCATACCTGTAAGCACGATGCTTCTAGGGCGAATGTCGAATTTTTCGATTTGTTCCAACCAATCACTTTTCAAGTTCTTTAAAAAATTCCGTGGATTAATCCCGGTTACACCCAAGTATCCAAAGTTGCCCGCAAGATTTTGCGCGGAATTTACAACACTACTGCTACCAAAAAACCAAGCATCTTGATTGTTTTTTAGCTTACAAACTCCATTAGGAATATTTAAAGAAAGCATCTTGCCAGAACCTTCAGATGGCGCAGCCGCCACAGCTCGAGGTTCAGGAGTCACTCCACCTCTAAACACATTTCTCGCTATATTTGCACGTTTTTCCATTTCACCTTTTTCGTCTCCAGGTCTCTCAATATACTTTGAGAAAAGAGCGGTGAGTTCAGCAACATCCGCACCCGCTTTTGCTCTTGCTATAAGCGTTTTCCCTCTGCCTGTGCAGACCTCTTTATCCAAAATCAAATTAATATTATTTTCAGGAACTTTCCTATATGCAACACCCCCACCCCAAGGATGCACTTGAAAAAGTCCAATACCCCGTCCGCTATCTCCCGTCGCATTAGGATTAAATTGGGATTCTTGATTTGCATTTATAAGTGCCGCGGCGACAATTCCGCGAATTGCTCCGTCAGACAAATTTCTGTCAAATGCTTTAAGTCTTTTTGTAAAAAGATTTTCAATAAGATAAGCCATTTCTTTTTGTCGACCGTTTAGTCTCATTTTCATTTGATCAACAACATTTCCTTTTCCAAGAGTGACAGCTCCCTGCAAGATATTTTGCACTTTATCTTGAGTGTCTGCGGCAATTCCTTTTTTATCTTTATCAAGTTTAGACATTTCCTCAGCATACGTATCGTAAAACAGTCTTATTTTGTCAAAAAAACCTTTGTCTTTGTTTTGAGTTGCAATTTCATATGCTTTTTTCAGACTAGGCACAACCTTTTGCAAAGATTCGATGCCTATAGCTTTCCCGATTGATTCCAAGATATTCATATACTACGCGTTTAGACTTTCTTGTTTTGTGTAAATATTGCTGGCGACATGTTTTTGATTTCGCCATCTTGCTGTATAAATTTCCCAATGCCAAGGCTCCGCTTCATAATTCACAAATCCGGCTTTCGGCAATATATCCCATAATAATCTTTGATTTTTGTGGCGTTTACTTCCTACCCAATTCCCGCTACTGTCCTGCGTCATTGCGTATATATCCATAGTCCCACCGGTATGATGATTTGAATGTCCGGCTCTAGCTACCCATTTGCCGGCCGCCTCAGAACTTCCATACTTCTCAACTCCTTGAGCGTGTAATTTTGCCTGAGTTTTAAAATCACGATATGAAGAAGTTACCCTAAGTTTTACGCCTTTCCCTTCAGCAATTTTCATAGAATCTTGAAATGCTTTCATCGCGCTTTTTCTCAAAGTAATTCGATTCCCAAAATGGTCTTCACCTCTGACAAATGGCTCATTCGGATCTATCTCAGAAGAACTTTCAGGATTTGAGGAAGGCGCGGACTCTGCTTTAGCTCGTGCCGCAATTTCCCGAACCTTTGCCGTAGTCTCTGAGGAAATCTGTTTTTTCTCTCCATCCAATTTGCCCATTTCATCGGTAAAAGTAGTCAAAAATATGCCTATTTTCTCAATAAAACCACTATCTTTATTTTGATTCGCAAGTTCCATAGCCTTTTTCAGGCTTGGCATGACGTTCTTGAACGATTCAATCCCAATAGCTTTCCCAATTGAGTCTAATATTGCCATTTCTCGATATTATTTTATCTGAATATTATACCACAAAAAAGCCTATTTTTAAAGGAAGAAAGGTGTCGAAATAGAGTAATACTAAAGGAAAAGGATATATGTTCGTGAGAAATAGATTGCTGTCCTTTTGCGTCGATCATGTATCGACGCAAATTTGATAATTCGTACATGTTAGAATTATCAAATTGGACAGCCTATTTTGAATGGACATATATTCTTTTCCTTTAGAGAATTATTCTTATTTCTTCTCCACTTTCGCCTCCTTAAAAAGCTTTTTCGCTATAAAAAACACCACAAAAGCCAAAATCACAAAATTCAGCAAGTCCGCCAAAAATTCTTTCCACATGCCAAAATTATAACAGATGTTTTAATCAACAACAAAATATTTTTAAGCCTTTTTCCTAAGTAAGAAATAAGCACTAAGCACAGAAACAAGAGGAATAATAAGAACGAGCGAAAGTCCTCCGATAAACGTTCTGACAAGTTCTAGTGCTACAAAATCCATATTCATCAAATCGCCGGAAATATCTTTGCTTCCAATTCCAAGCAAAACGAGGAAGGGAAGTGTGCTCGCAAGATAAGCAAAAAGCAGAGTATTTGTCATAGAAGCAAGAACATCTTTTCCGACATTCATTCCGATTTTATAAACCTGCGCGAAAGTTTTTTTGCTGTCATGCAATGCTTCAAAAATCGCTGAGGAAATCGAAATCGCCGTATCGATAAGAGCTCCGGTCGCTCCCAAAAACATCGACGCAATCAGAATATCTCCGATATTTATCGAGGGATAAACCGCTTTTAGAGTCCTGAATTCTTCTGCGGGAGTATTCCCAAGAAACGCAAGATCCTTAAACAAATAAGTAATCCCCAAAGAAAGCACAAATCCAACAACAATCGAAATTATCGCTGAAAGAGATTTTTTATTAAATCCATGAATCAGAGGGACGGTAAGAAATGTAATTATAACCGTAAAAAAGAAACTCAAAAATATCGGTGAAAATCCATTTTTTACAGGATCGATAATCATGAAATAATAAAGAACAATCGACAAAAGAATGCTTATAATAGCGGTAAATCCTTTTTTCCCCGCGACAGCAATCATTATCACACAAAAAATAATAAAAATTTTCAGCAGTCCTGTTTGCCTGTAATAATCCGCAACGGCATAGGACGTATCATTCGTTTTAGTATTGGTATATTTGTAAACGGAAACCGTGTCGCCAGCCTTGTAGACATTAAATTCATTTATTTCCGACAATAAAACCGGAAGAGTTTTTCCATTCTCTGTGCCCGAAAGCATTTCCACCGCAAAAGTTTTATCTCCGGTGTCACTGTCTACGGAAAGAGTGTCTTTTATCTTCCCATGAAGAAATTCATAACTAATATTCGGATCGTCTTGATTCGGCTCAATATTGCTTGGCGCATTATGAAAAAAGAAAATCGAAATCGACGTAACAAGAATCACCCCGATATATAAAAGGAAAAATTTAGATTTAATCATATGAGAATTCTACCACGACATTAAATTTTCGTTAAATATTTATGAACATTATGGTATAGTAAAAACACTTCACTCCTCAAAATGGCCAATTCCTTTATAAAAAGAATCACAAAAAAAGCTCACTATTGCAGTGAACGTATTGTTCTTCCTGAAGGCACAGACGAAAGAATTCTAAAAGCAATAGAGGTGACCGTCAAAAAAGATATTTGCCAAATAACGCTCATAGGCTTAAGCCAAACAATAAAAGCAAAAGCAAAAAAACTTGGTTTAGAAATAGATTGGGAAAAAGTCAGAATAGAAGATCCTCAAACTTCAAAATTGACAAAAACTTACACGGAAACCCTTTACGAACTCAGAAAACACAAAGGAGTTACAATGAAAGATGCAAAAGAAATGATTCAAGATATTCATTATTTTGGCACAATGATGGTGTATATGGATGATGTTGATGGGATGGTTTCAGGTGCGACATGTTCGACCGCGCAAGCCGTAAGGCCGGCACTCGAAATAATAAAAACAAAAGAAAAATTTCACAAAGTTTCAGGAATATTTTTCATGGTTTTTGAAAAAAAATTACTTTTGTTCGCAGACGCGGCGATCACAGTAAATCCAAATGCCTCGACATTGGTAGACATAGCCATCGACACCGCAGAAACGGCAAAAAGATTCGGAATAAAACCAAAAGTAGCGATGTTATCTTTTTCTACGAAAGGCTCCGCGAAAGATCCGGAATTAGACAAAATTAGAAAAGCGGTTGCAACAGTTAGGGCAAAAAGACCAGACTTAATAATAGATGGAGAGATTCAAGTAGATGCCGCAATTGTGCCGGAAGTAGCGAAAATGAAATGCCCGGATTCTGTATTAAAAGGGGATGCAAATGTTTTGATTTTTCCAAATTTAGCGGCGGCAAATATCGCATATAAATTAGTCGAAAAATTGGCCAAAGCTCACGCAATTGGGCCATTCCTCCAAGGTTTAAAAAAACCCGTAAACGACCTTTCCAGAGGATGTAATTATAAGGATATAATTGATGCAGTGTCTTTTACCGCATACGAATGTTGTGTCGGGTAAATCCGGACGGTACGTTAATCTATTTACTCATCGCGAATGATACAACACCTGAAACAATAGCAGAAATAAAAGCATTTATAAGCACGAAACCTTTTGAAAAACCCATCGCGACCTTATCTTTACTTTTCCAGATATCCATAACCATTCCCTCGACTTTATCGATACGTTTTTCCATGTAATCAAAACGTTTATCCATTTGATCGAGTCTCCTGTCAATTTGATCAAGCCTCTGCTCTATCAAAACAAAGCGTTTATCGACTTGCTCGAAACGCTGATTAACCTCAAGCTTAAAAGCTTTGAGGTACTCATACAATATCTCATTACTCTTTTCAACCTGCTCGAAACGTTTGCCGACATCAAGTCTAAACGACTTGAGAAGCTCATACAACACCTCATTTGTGACCATCTGGCTGTCCATAAATTATTGGGTTAATTAATAACAGCCATAACAATAATACCACGACATTAAATTTTCGTTAAATATTTCTAAAATTTTTAGGAAAAAAGATTTTTGGTTGGGGCGGTAGGATTCGAACCCACGAATGGCGGGACCAAAACCCGCTGCCTTACCACTTGGCCACGCCCCAATAAGTAGTGAGAAAAACTCAGCTTTTCTCTATTAAAAAAGAACAGAAGAAATCTACCAACCTACGCAAACAAAGTCAAACAAAACCCATTATTTAAGCTTCGCTACTTGGACAAATCTTATTCAACGGACATCCTTTGCAATTCGGTTTTCTTGCAAAACAAATCCGCCTTCCATGCCAAACAATCATATGTGAAAATTTTCCCCACTTCGACTTTGGCACAATTTTCATGAGCTCCTGCTCTATTTTTACTGCATTTTTTTGTAACGCCATCTTTTTAGGGACAAGCCCGAGTTTTCCGCTTATCCTAGCCACATGCGTGTCGACAACGATTCCTTCGTCTTTGCCAAATCCACTTGAAAGTACGACATTAGCTGTCTTGCGCGCAACACCGGGGAGCGTAAGCAAGTCGTCCATTTTATTAGGAACTTTTCCTTTAAAATTCTTCAAAATTTTCTCTGCCGCCGCTTTTATATTTTTTGCTTTTGCTCTATAGAAACCGGTCGAATAAATAAATTTTTCGATTTCATCCAAAGTCGTGCCGGTAACCGCGCGAACATCCGGCAATTTTTCAAAAAGCGCAGGAGTAACTTTATTTACACGAACATCAGTACATTGTGCTGACAAAATAACGGCCACAAGCAATTGAAAATTATCCCCAAAATCAAGTTCGATTTTTGCGTCAGGATAAGTCTTCTCAAGGATTTTTATAATTTCTGAAATATTATTTTTCACAAATTGAAGTATATCTTACAACGCAAGTCTTCTCAAATATTTCTCAGGAAGAAGCTTCAAATCTTCAACAGAAAATACCTCTAAAGGAAGATAATTCAACGGATCGATATGGCTTCCATCTTTTAGCAATTCAAAATGTAAATGCGGTCCGGTTGTCATATATCCGGCACCTTGAGTTCCAGGCATTCCTCCGGTAAGCCCTAATATCTGTCCTTGCACAATCTGGTCACCCTCTTGCACCAAGATTTCACTTACGTGCCCATATACAGTGCTATATCCATTTGAATGAGCCACGATTATGTAGCTGTAGCCATATCCATTGTCTTTTGCTTTATAAACGACTCCGTCAGCTGGTGCATGAATAGGGGAGCCCTGATAAATAGGAATATCCACAGCCTGATGGGCAACTCCAAAAGTCCCCGCATAAGCCGAATCGTGGAAATACGCACTAATGCCTTTTTTCGGTAGTACAGGCCATGAAAGCCCTTCCGGATTAAGCATCGGAGCATTGGAGATAAATTCATACAATGAACGAGTTTTCTCATCCAAAAGCCCCATATATTCGGTGGGATCGAAATTGTCTCCATCCTCTGCGATTTTTTGTTTAACAATCTCAAGAGCACTGCTCAAATCTTTCACATCTTGAACCATCGTATATTGCTCTTTTTCGCTTTGTTTAAGCAGTTTTGAGTACAATTTTTCTTGTCCGAGAGTAAGTTTAAGTAAATTTTCTTTGGCAACTTTTTCATATTCGAGCTGTTTTTTGTCATTAGCTAGGCTTTCCTGTAATGTTGCAAGTTGAGTATGTTTCCCCTCCAAATCAGCTTCTTGATTTTTCAAGTTTTCACCAATAGAAGAGAGCTTGTCTACCATTTGCGCTCCGGCTTCGCTCAAAAGACTCAAATAATTCAATTGTCTAATGTTATTCCCGATACTTCCGTCAGACAAAAGCAGTTTTAGTGCATCAACTTGCCCATTTTCGTCGACAGAAAAATAAGAAGTCTCCTCTCTGTACATTATTTCTATATAATCCTTAAGGAGGTCTTTTTGGCCATCCATAGCCACTTTTTTGACTTCAATTTGAGCCAAAATTTGAGCTATCGAATTTTTTGTCGAACTAACCTCTTTCACGGTTTCTACCAGTCTGTTTTGCGTGAGAAAGCTTTGTTTATCAATATTATCAAGTTGCTCGGCCAAAGTCATTTTCTCTTCAGTAAGAGCTTTTATTTTATTTCTTTGGTCCGAAATATTATTCAAAAGCTGATAATAGTCGGTTTTCTCGGAATTATATTTGTCTTTCAACTGCGACAAAAACTCATCTTTTTCATCAGCAAAAGCGCTATTTGAAAGGAAAAGAACGCAGAGTGTAGCCAAAATTGCAATTTTCTTAAATCCAGATTTCATTTGTTTTTTTATTTTTGTGTCTATTTATCGAGATATTCTATCATAAATTGTGCAAAAATACAATGAGACTGTAGGACATTTGAAAGGAAATGTTCTTCGTAGCGATTCTGTTCGTTTTAGATAAAAGATCGGAAATATACAAAAGAAAGCGAGCTATGAAGAACATTTCCTTTCAAATGTCTTCATAGCTTTATAGTTTGTATAATTTCGCTTGCATTTACATAAAAAACCCTTTAAAATCATCCCGCAATTTAAGAAATTTAAGAAAAAGATATGTCACATAAAAAAGCAGCAGGTTCCACTAAAAACGGCCGCGACTCGCGCGCCAAACGCCTAGGAGTGAAAGCATTCGGAGGAGAAGTGGTAAAAGCCGGAACAATCATTGTCCGCCAAAGAGGTACAAAATATTTTCCTAGAAAAGGAGCAGATATGGGTAAAGACCATACAATTTTCGCTTTAGTCTCAGGACAAGTTACTTTCACCGAGAAATCTCTAAAAAAATTCGACGGAAGAATTTACAAAGATAAGTTTGTAAACATAAAATAGTTTTCCGCTAAAAAAATAAATGGCTTTAGAAAATTTTTTAGGACTTGAAGGAGGAGAACCGATGTCGGAATCGGCTTTTGAGGCATTCAAAGAGCGCATGCAAGAAGCATGGGCTCAAATTGCGGCTATAAAAAAAGAGGAACAGAAGCAAAAGCAAAAAGAAGATGATCTACTGAAGATTCTCATGGCTTTCGTGAAAGACAGCAAAAAAAACGACCTCACCCTACTAATAAGTCGCGCACTTGAGCAAAACATCCCCGCTGGATTCATTTTGGCGATGATAATGTTGGAAAACGATGAGCTTAAGGAGTTTATAGGCAACCTAAATTTCGGATTAAAAATGCCGAAAGAAGACGACTTGAACTCATCTTCTCGCGCACTGACTTTCTTTGGAGAAGATGACAAATCAATACCTTTAAGAGCAAAAATTGCAATAGACGCATGGATGAAAGGCATGATGTTTCAAGCGGAAGAATACCCACAGAAATTGATAAAATACTGTTACGATGTTGAGATAAACAATGAACAAGATGGCTTCATAGACGAAGAAACAAAGCCGGAACCTAAAAAGACTGTAAAAAAAATATTAATCCGACTCTGCACATTTGTTTTGCGTGATTATTTCGAAAGAATGAAAATCGAAAACGATTTCGAAAAACTCAAAGACTTTTCAGAATTTATATTAAAAGGAATTTTCACAAGAACAGAAGAAAACATTGCTTTAAGAGCCTTCCTTGAAGCCAAAAAAGCTTAATCTCTAGAAAGTCCTTTTAGCTTCAATTCTTGCATGATCTCCTCTGAAGGCTTGTCGATAAACCCACTTTCGCACAAATACTCGGCAATGGCTTTTGCCTCAGGCCCATCTGCAACCCCAACTCCAGATTGATGGACAATGGCCGCCACTTTCGAAAGCTGAGCGGAATCAAGACCATATTTCACGCTCAAATCTATAAATAATTTATTTTCCATAGAGATTTATTAATACCAAAAAACATTTTAATCATTTTCGTTTGAAAATACACCCTAAGGCCCTTGCAAAAATAGGCAAAAAATGCTACAATGTAATTGAAATTAAAAATAAAAATAAAAAATATGGCAAATTCATCATTTGAAAGGGGAGCACATCTTAGCGACTATGGAGTCGAAAGTAAGATAAATGCGATCAGGTACGATGGCAACGAATTCATGAAATTGGCTTCATCAGAACTTATGGCCAAGAGGGGATATTCTCTTATTATAGGCGAAATATTCGGAAAAGTAGACGCAAGTGGTGAGAAAGTTACACAAGAAAAAGTAAACAAATATTTCGATGGATTGGGTGGAGATGATTTTGCAAAAGACGTTTTTCAAAAAGGAAAAGAATCCTTGCTCATAGATGCAAAGGAAGCCAACGAAGATCCTGAAGCATATTGGAAAAAATATGCAAAAGCCTATGATGCAAAAGGCGGGAAAGGTTTTACAGCAGAAGAAGAAAAAGAAGAAGACAGAATAAATGAAATTTTAAGCTCACGTCCAGCTGGGCAAGAGCTTCTTACCTCTCTCTCTCAACTATCTTTCAGGGATGCGATAGCCGCTGGCCTTTTCCCAAAATTTGATGCAAAAGCGGCGACACTAAGAGGATTAAAAATCTGGGACACACAAGACAAAAAAGCCAGGATAAAGGCGTTAAAGAAAAGCGCGGCAACATCAGGCGCGGTCAGCCGTCGTACGACGCTTCAAGAAAGAGTTTCCAAGTATGACCAAAATCTTCACCGAGCTGAATATGCCCTTGGAAGCGGAACAATGTCGCCTGAATTCGCATCAACAAGACCAAAATTAGATACAACACTCGAATATAGGGCTACAGGTAGCGCAAGTATACAGGCATGGAATTCAACAACAATAAGACCGGAATCGGAATGGAGAGGAAGATGGCAAAAAAGAGCCAATCAATATGCTGACTTATATTCTAGAGGACGCTTATATAATGAATTTCCAGGAGCCATAACGGATAGTGATAAAGTATTGGGAGTTATGGACGCAATCGCCAGACTTGACGTAGGAGCAAAGAGCACCTCCGCCTTTAATGCTGCAAAATTTAAGGCGGAAATTGATAAGCTTTTTGGAAAAGACATAATCTATGGAGCACATGGAGTTTTCAATATGCTTCTCGCCCTTGAGCGTGCAAACGAAGAGGTTGTAAAACATAGTGGAGAAACAAAAATACTTTATAATTTAAAGATCGGAAAAGGAAGAGGCGCGAAACATCGTTTCTCAAGACTCGATACGAAAGCTCTTCAAAAAGGTGAAGTGAAAGATTCAAAAGATCAAAGAGGTGTAAAGCAAGTTGGAGTGGAGCAAAAAGAATCCATAAAAGTTTCCTTAATCGATAGCTTCGAACAAGGATTAGACAAGATTATGCCGGATATTCAAGGAAGAACTGGTGTAGATCTCTCAAAAGTCGCAGGAAAGATGCCGGGCGGTATTAAATTCGTAGATTGTTTTGGGGCACACAAAGAGGTGAAAAATCAGAAATTACTACGTGTGATAGCGTGGGAAGGAGGTCTTCGCCTGGGATCAAAGCGGTATGCAACAGCGGAAGAGGCTTTGGTCGCCGCACAAGCAGCAATATCTAAAAAAGCGGAAAAATTTAAAACTGGCCAAGATGTGCAGTCAGCAATGGAAGAATCAGAAAGAAAACTCGCCGCAAAAGAAAAATGGATCACAAGTTTTGACACATTTATAGCGACAAATAAAAATGACCTTACCCCGGCATGGATAACAGTAGTAAAAGAACTAAATAACACATTCAGCTTCGGTTTTCCGGATGCGAAAAAAACTTATGATTATAAAATTACAGTGGGAAGCAATAATATCTTCTTCGTTATTCCTGAGCCTGACTCAGGGAAAATGGATTTATGGGCACGTGTTGTAAACAAAGAGGTCAAAACAACGATAAAATCTATCGCAAAAATAGAGGTTGACTTCAAAAACCCAAAGAAATTCATCGCTGACATATTGGCTGCCAATGAAAAACTTAAGGAGAGGGAAAAGGATAAAGAACAACCTCTAGCACCGGAAGATAAATTACTTCAAAAGAAGGACAAACCGAAATCACAACCTGCAGCACAAGCTCCAGCGCCAGCTGTGAAACCAGCGCCAGCTGTGAAACCAGCGCCAGCTGTGAAACCAGCTCCAGCTGTGAAACCAGCTCCAGCCCCGGCCGCTCCTGAAAAGCCAAAAGTATTTACAGAAGCATTTAGTGCAGATAAGCCAAAAGATATGAACGTGGCTGTCCAACAGCTTCAAGACATATACAATGCACTCGACAATCTTTTTCCTAAAAAAGGTCAAAAAGAAGACGGAGTATGGGGAGCAATAATTACCCCAGGGCAAGCAAATTCTAGCTTTAAGTTGACGGTAAAAGGAAAAACCTACCCTGTATCAGTAAAATTATCAGATTCAAATGAACCTGAATTTGTTGTAGGAGGAAAGAAATCATATCTTACAAGACAAACCCAAAAAGAATTGGCAAGGTACCTCGAGACGATTCTCGCAAAAAAATAAAGCCCGACTACGTCCAAAATAATTTTACATTCCATCATACATTGTGGTAAAAAGAACTCCACAAACAATTTTGTATGGGCGGAAAATTATTACAATCGGACAACCCGGGTCACATCTCGGACAATTCCTTAGGTCGCATTGAAGGAAAGTTAGAAGGGGAAGGAAGCAAAGTCGCGCAAAAAGCTCTTCGCATATTAAGGGAATTTTCAACAGAAAAGATAAAAGATTTTCATGAAGTATGGCAAGTAATGGCGGCGATACGGCATCTTGTCTATGATCTCGGACTTAGAGGCGGCCCAAAAACCATAGAACACATTGCGAGAAACACAGCAGTAATGCAACAAAGGGCAGAAGGACTAACCGATCCGCAGGCAGAAGAAAACGGGGAACAATTCGCCGAAAGAATGAGGAGAATTCGCACACACACTTCATTAAAAGCACTCGCGGCATTAAGCGGAGGGGAAGTTGATAAACGACTTGGTATGATAAGAGCGCGTTTCAAAAAACCGGATTTAGAACACAGTGGTGCGCAAAAATACTTGGATTTGGAAGGCAAAAAAATGAAAAGAGCAATCACAGATAGAGTCCCGATAGATGAGCTTCTTGATATAGTGAGATTGGCAGAAGAAAGCCATCCAGATCCGGAAACTCAAAATTTGGTATCACTTGCAAGAGGAATAGCTCTTGAATTTCTCATAAGAAATCTTGTAACGGCAAGTCCGGATCTTATAAAAAAAGCCAGCAGATTTTTTACGGCAAAATACATAGATGCAGTCTTGGATCAAATGCCGGACAGCCTTGCAGACGGAAGAATCGGGGGGAAATCAGCGGGAGTGCTTTTGGCATATGCGGCGTTGGAAGAAGAAACTCCGGAATTCGATACCGCTTTTGCAAAAACTCACGGATACGAATATGACCCAAAAAGACTTTTTAAAGAAATGCAGAATGAAATAAAATTTGCAGAAAATAGTTCTAGATTTATAGGTTCGAAAATTTTCGAACAAGTTATCGATTCAAATGAAGGCCTTGCAGATTCCACTACCATAAAAAGACACTACATAGACGGGAAAGAAGTTCCCGAAGGCCTTCACGAAAAAGTGCAGGGAAATATGCTTACCGCCAAATTTCCGGATCACATAGAGCGCCAGCTTTGGATTTTGTTCAAAGATCTTCATGGGAAACCGATTATCATCAGGTCCTCAAGTGAACTTGAAGACAGAGTCGGAGCCGCATTCGCAGGAAAATACGACAGCGTTGAATTGGCAAATTCCAGCAAGGACGAAAAAGATGATTTTGAAAAATTCAAAAAAGCGATTTTGCAGGTTTACGCATCAGTATTTTCGCGAGACGTAATGGAGTACAGAGGCGAACACAATTTATTGATAGAAGACGAAGAGATGGGAGTTTTGATACAGGAATTAAATGGAAATAAATACGGAGATTATATTTATCCGGACTTTGCAATAGTGGCAATGTCTCATGCTACGCAGTCGGTGGGGCATAATCCGAAAAGGGGCGCAATGACAGTGGTCGCAGGTCTTGGAGAGCAGGCCGTAACGGAAGGTGGAAGATATGTCATGTTGGACAAGCCAAAAGCGAACAATGGAATGGAAAAAACACAAGGAAGGATGACGGTTATAAGCGTAAAAGACCAAGAGAAAAAAATAGTTTCTTCATCTCAACTTCGGGAGGCAAATAGTCTTTCTCCAAAAATCAAGGCCTACGGAATGGAGGGCCAAAACGAAAGATGGCAAAGACTCACATGCAAAGGAGTGACAGAATATACGGAAATCCCAATGATGATCGAATACATCATTCAAAAATTAAAGCACCAACTTGGATATGACGTCGATTGTGAATTTACCGTTCAGTACAATGGAAAAACTCAAAAATGGGATCTAAAACTCGTGCAATGTCGTCCGCAAAATATTCCGGAAAACATGAAGCCATCAAGGATGCCGGAAAGTGTTAAAAAAGAAAGAGTTGTTCTCGAGCACATGGAAGCCATGAACGCGACTTCATACAAAAATATTACACATCTCTTGTACATTGATCCGGAAATATTCAGTAAACTCCCCGCGCAACACCGTTATGGAGTTAGTGCTTATGTAAATCAGATAAATAAATTATTCACGAAAGGGAAATATTTGATTTTGACACCACTAAGATGGGGATCCCAAGAGGAAGCCTCCGGATTGAGAGCTGGTTTCGCAGATTTCTCACATGCGGCAGGATATATGGAAATTTTTGATAACGGAGATATATCGTGTTCATGGGGAACTCATTTTCTGCAAGACACAATGGATTCGCAAATGGCAACCGGCGCATTCCAAGGATCGGGAGTAAATTACGGTTTCCTAAGAAACGCCCCTCACGCACAAAGTGTCGAAACCAAGCAATGTCCGCAAGACGTCCCTGAAGTACCGGAAGTCCTACGGCCATTCATAAGATTAATCGATATAAATAGTGTCTACGGAGAGGAGGGTGAAGAGTCAAAAGGCAAATGGGTCGCGCACATCGCACAAGACAATATCGGCACGGGGAACGAAAGACCTTCCCACGTCTACATCGCGAAAGAAGACCAAGACTTTCCGGTGGAGGTAAAGTAATTCCGACTGGTTTTGGAAAAATCATCCTAAAATCGAAAAAATTGATTATCTTGGTTTGGAGTAGTAAATTAATAAATAGTAATCCAGAATCCCATTTCTCCACGATTTCTTCTATATTTTACTTCTGATTTTATATTTATTGTAATTCCTCTTGAAGTAAGCATTCCCGGTAGCCTCCGTATTATTTCCTCTATCTTTTGCGGAGTGAGGTCAATATTGTCATCAGATTCCTTAAGAAGCATTTCATATATTTCGTTTATTGAAAGCCTTGAATCTTTAATTCGAGTTTTCAATAGGAGAATTCGTGCAACTTTAGTTACATCGTTAGAATTGCTAAATATTGTTCTTATCGCATTTAATATGTTGTTCCTCGTTCGAGCGCGTTTTACTTTTGGTTGGTCAGGAGTAGTTGAAGTAGTCTATCTTGTCAAATAAATTGGGGCTACCTCTGGAGTTTCTCCGGCCTGCATAACTGCAAGTTCTTTATCTAATGCTCTGCGTGTTTGAAGGGCTATTTCCGCCTCTTTTTTGTCAGTTAGAGGCTTTGTCTCCGGAGGTTGCACTCCTTCCATCACATCCAATGCACCTTTAACCGTGATGACACCATCTTCAACCATTTGCCTCAATTCCGCATGTTCTTTCGCTAAAAGTTGAGGAGGTATGATTATTCTTTTTGATTGTGAATCTTCCAGTGACATATTTAACTTTAAAACAAGAATACATTCTAATGTGTTTGACGTAGAAAGTAAAATATTCTTATATGGGGTGAGTGATGGGGCTCGAACCCACGACCCTCTGGACCACAACCAGATGCTCTAACCAGCTGAGCTACACTCACCACGTGCGTTTCAACGCAAAAACAATCTTAAACATTGCGGCAGGAAAACACAAGTGAATCAGTGAACTATTTTAAGATGTCAGGCTCGAGGCTGGAGGAAAATTTTGACCGCAGTGTGCTATAAGTGCATGAGGATCAAAATTTTACGACAACAAAGAGAATGGCATCTTTAAATCGTTCAGGAAAAGAAAAACTCCTCCCACTTGGGGAAGAGCTTCTTAACAGACTTAGGAGTACCAACGCCCTAGAAAAGCCTTAATATCCTAACCTATCAAATGAATCGCCGAGGCGACTCAACAAACAAATTATACGTACTCTGTGAAAAAATGCAAGAGATTTTTATGAAAGAATATCTTGCGCACCCGCCTCCACGTCTTCCGAACAGCGTATTGACAACGTCACTACATATTTGCTATACTAAAATC
>PFOM01000002.1 GCA_002792535.1 Candidatus Peregrinibacteria bacterium CG_4_10_14_0_2_um_filter_38_24
TCTTTTGGTCTCGTATATCAAGGGAAAAACAAAATTTTCAGCATCGATTCTTAAGCTAACACGGATATTATCTGAAGTTTTGATGGACAGAGTTTCCATTATCGATATTCTTGGGCTTAAGCCTCACCAACTCTACAAAATTCGCATCAGAGATGACACTCAACTCGTCCTTTGTTGAAAATGTTTACCGGACACTAGTGGCACCAAGATATTGACGCATTGCCAATGCGTCAATTTTGTGGTATAATATTTATAGAAAAATAAATATAAAAATAAATATAAAAATAAAATAATTTGGCTATGGATTCTATTACTCCTGCTCCAGAGGCGACAAATTTACCTCAAAGTGTTGAAGATGCTTCACAAGTTTCATCTAAAAAGCCTATTATCTTTGGAATTTTAGGACTTATTTTGGTTGTGTCCGGTTTTTTGATTTATAGTTTTGTATTCGGGGAAAATCGACCGCCGGCTTTGGCTCTAAAAGGAGGACTTCAGGGGTTTACCACTAATCTTAGGACTGGGTTTTTAGAATATGATGCTTCGGATGTATCTGAGTATAAAACTCCGGAAGGACTTACTAAAAGCGCATTTCCGGCGAAAAATGGCGTGATTTATTTGTATAGTGATTCGGATGTAAAGGTAAAAGATATTTTAGAAAAATATATTGTTCCGCAAGATGGAATGGCGGCGATGGTTGGGTATTGGAGTTCTGCAAAAAATATTTTTGTGACTTCAAAAAATACTATTGCGGCGTGGCAGGGGCAAATTTTAATGCTAAAAGATGATCAGCTGGAAAGTGGAGACGGCGTTATTCCTGCTCGGACAGGATTCTTTATTATAACGAATAAGTCTTCGATGGATATATATGGAGTTAGCTCTCCATCTAGGGCGCCAGCTCAATCTTTTGATGTTGTTGAATCCGGTAATGTCGGATGGAATTTGGTTAGTGTTACGAAAGCGGAATATGAAAAATTGAATAATGTAACTCCGGTTTCAATCTGGAAATATTCCGGTGGAGATTTTGTGAGAGATGAGGCTATAGATTCATCTAAATTGGATAATTATCTTGTCTGGTTGGAATATAGTGAAAAACCTTCTGAGATTGAGGCTAGGGTGAAGGCTGAAATGGAAGCTAAGGCGAAGGTTGAAGCGGATGCGAAAGCAAAAGCTGAAGAAGAGGCCAAGATTGCGGCGGCGGAAAAAGCGAAAGCAAATTCACAATCTGAAGCAGTTGCGACTGCGGAAGCTGATAAGGCTGCGGACAACGCAGATGAAGCAAATGCTAAAGCTGAGGAAGCGAAAAAAGTTTTGGAGGAAGCTTTGGCAAATGCAGAAAATGCTTCAGCGGAAGCAAAAATTGAAGCTCAAAAAGCTCAAGAAGAGGCGAATGCTCAGGCTGAAGCGGATGCAAAGAAGCTTGCCGGTTGGTATGATAAAGCTTGGAGTTATAGAAAATCTGTTACGATTGATAGTTTGCATATTTATGAAGATTTAGATAATTTCCCAGTTCTGATAAAAATCTCGGGAGATAATAACTTGATAGCTTTTGCGAAGAATGATGGTTCGGATATTTTGTTTACAACCAAGGATGATTCAAAGGTAAAGTTGCCTCATGAAATTGAAAGTTATGATGGTATGAAGGGAGATCTTGTCGTTTGGGTTAATGTTCCAAAACTTTCTTTTGATTCAGGTGCTGAACTTTATATGTATTATGGAAATGAAAAAAATCCAGATTCAGAAGATTATACAGATGTTTGGGGTGATAATTATGCGATGGTTCAACATATGAATGGAAATTTTTATGATTCTACCAAAAATAAGAATAATGGGACGGAAAAGGGGAAAGTTGCTATAAGTCCTGATGGGAAAATAAGTGCTGCTGCGGATTTTGTAAAAGATTCTACTCCTAACTATATAAGTGTCGCAAATAACGGAAGTTTGAATGTTACTGACGCTATAACTTTGTCGGCATGGATTAATACAACTTCTGTAGGAGATAGTTATCCAGGAATTATTTCAAAGCGTAATCATTATGATTCTCCTAATGGTCAGTATAAGAGTGGATATACTTTGTTTTTAAATTCCGGAAATCAGTTTAGAAAGCTTGGACAAACGATTCAAAGTCAGGATGTGTCTGTTCCTTCCGTTCTTTTGTCGAATCTTTATGTGAATGATGGAGAATGGCATTTGGTTACTACTACATACGATACGAGTTCTATTAAAATTTATATTGATGGAAATCTTGAGGCCGAACAATCTTTGTCCGGCAAGATTCAGATGCATATAGAACCTCTTTTTATAGGGCAAATCCAGTATGAAGGAAGTAATACACATGTTACCTATCAATATTCCGGTTTGCTTGATGAAGTGCGTGTGTCTCCGAAGGTTATGACGGGCAATTGGATCAGAACTGAATTTGAAAATCAGAATTTGCCTGGAAATTTCTCTTCTGTGGGGGAACAGGAGGGATTTTAGTTTGTGCTATAATGTTGGCATGTTTCCAAAATACATTGAATTAAATGGGGAAAAGTTTGAGGTTGTGTATGAACGTGCGAAGGCGCGGACTTCTTCTGTGCGGATTTCCGGCGATAAAGTTGTCATAAAGCTCAGCAGGTTTGCTCGTGATTTTGATCAGGATAGGATGGTTGTGAAGTTTTTGAAATGGGCGGGGAAGCGTATTTCAAAAGTGGAGAAAGGGCTTGTGCTTAAGCCTGAATATAATGATGGAGGAAAAGTTTTTACTCACAACAAAGTCTACGACATTGTTGTAAAAATAACCGACAGAAAAAATAATGCGGCGCGGCTTAAGGATAGCGTGATTGAGATTTTTCTCGGTCGTGTTTTTTCTGAGAAATTGTCTGAAAAGGGCAGGGGAGTGGTGGTGAAAAAGTTGGCAGAGGATTTGATTTTGAAAGATCAGGTGGCGTATTTGAATGAAGTTACAGATGAATTGAATCAGATGCATTTTCAGGAAAAAGTGAATTCGTGTAAATTTAAAAAAACTCGTAGTCGTTTTGGAAGTATGAGCAAAAAGCGAAATATGAACATTTCATTTCGTCTGCTTTTTGCGCCGAGAGAAGTTTTTCGTTATGTGTGCGTGCACGAACTTTCGCATTTGAAAGAGTTTAATCATTCGAAGAGATTTTGGGCTGTCGTGGAAGGTGCGATGCCGGAATATAAGGAAGCCGAGAAATGGCTGAGGAATAATGGATTTATGTTGGGGTAGTTGATATTTTGTCATATCTATTCTATCTCAAGTGGTCGGTTTTATTTTAGAATCTGCGAATATTTATAAAACTTCTTGAAAGTTTTTTGGCGCTGTGGTAAAAGATATAGGCTTCAGTTGTAAGATTTTTGAAAATAAGGGCGTTTAGCTCAGTTGGCTAGAGCATCTCGTTTACACCGAGAGGGTCGGGGGTTCGAATCCCTCAACGCCCACCATTTGTTGACGTTGTTATGTTTAAGGATTATGGTTCAATCCTTTTTTATTATCCCAATTTATTATGCTAGAACAAAAAACTTATCAGTTCGGTTACCTTGAGGGGACTGTTGACGATTTAACTCCTGAACAAAGAGCTGATTATGGTGCGGCGATGGCGGGTAGGAATCAGGCGTATGCTCCGTATTCTCATTATCATGTCGGTGCTTTTTTGAGAATGAATGATGGTACAACCGCTCATGGTTGGAATGCGGAAACTATTGCTTATGATGGGGTTCACGCGGAGGAATCGGCTCGTGCTCGTATTACTAAAATGGCCAGAGAAAGCGGATTGAAAAGGGCTGTGATAGTTGGTGCGTCTGAGGGTGACAGCGAGGATTGTAATACGACAGCTCCATGCGGAGGTTGCAGGCAAAAATTGCTTGAATATACAAAAGTTGGGGATAATCCTGAGGTTATTATGGCTTCAGTTAGCGGTAAAGTTAAAATCGCAGGTCTTAGAGACATGCTTTCATTTGCGTTTTTTCCTGATTCTATTTCTCCAGTTACAGAAAAAGGGAAGGTTGCAAAATAATAATCTTTATTTTGCCTTCTCCCATTTTTCACAGTTTTTTACTCCTGCTGGGGTTTTTATAATTTCTTCGTTTGCTCTAAGTTCTGCCATATAGCCGGCTTTATCTTTCAATGCCCTTGTGGTCATTTTTTCTATACTTTTTGGGGAAACTACTATGTATGGTATGTTTTTCCCTTTGAATGTTTCAATTTGTATTGGTGTTCGTAACGGAGCTGATGAGATTACTGTTAATTTTACGGGTTTTGCTTCATTTGCATCGATGGCTGTATTTGCTTCTCTTTTTGGCATTGTCTCTGTTGTTTCAGTTAATCTTTCTTCCATTATTGCTATTAATTGTTTTCTGAAATCGCATGCACATTCTAATGCGTCTTTATCTGGTTTTTTCTTCTTTTCTATTTTTTCTATCGCTTTTCCTGTAGTTAAAGTAGGCGCTTTAGGACATGATATTTGGTCTGCGTTTGTCGCGTTTTCTGCTACCTGTATTAATGTTTTTGCTTTTTCCAGTTCTGTTTCCATTTCTTCCATTTTGGTTGTCCCAACTGCTGTGATTTTTTCTCCGAATGCTATCATTAGCGCTATGTTTACCGGAAAGCCGTTTTTTGCCATTTCTCTTAAAGTTGCCATTCTTGTAATTGGATCTTTCATTGCTTTTCTTAATTCTTCGGGAATTTCTGGACTGGAGAGTATGTTTTTGCTAATTTCCGTTGCTGTAAGTCCTTTCGGCCAGTTTTCTGCGACTAAATTTATATCTCCGTATTTTGTTATGAGCCCTGCGATTATGTCGAATGTTTCTTCTTGGGCTTTTTGTGCGACTTCAATATCTTCAGCCATTAATTGTTCTATGTTTGGAACAATTATGATTGGAGATTTACGTACAATTCCCTGAGGGTCAGAGTTTTGTGGCTCATATTTTTCCAAGACTACTCCTTCTGCCGGTGGCTCAAATGTTGCCATGTCGAGTCTTTGTGAGTAATTTCTTTGGAACCCTCCGTACATGGCTGCGCTACTTGCATTCCACGGTCTGTGATTATATTCTCTTGTGATTTGGGAATAATCTGGTTGTTGAGGTTTTGGTCTCATTGCATTCCTTATTGCGTATTGAACCCCAACAATTCCGGCGATTGTTAAAATACTTACTATTGCCCCTGGAGTGTGGTTTTTGTTTTGTGGTCCCTCC
>PFOM01000014.1 GCA_002792535.1 Candidatus Peregrinibacteria bacterium CG_4_10_14_0_2_um_filter_38_24
AAAGAACGGGATAATTTATCCCGTTCTTTTGTTGTTTTGAAACTTTGTGTGCTTTTTGTCTATCGAAGTGGCTTGTGAGATATATTAAGTTATGTGATGTACATGTTTTCCTTTAATTTCTGAAAGAAATTGCTCTTAAAAAGAATCCGATTTTGTTTTTCCGTTTTGGGCGAAGGGCAGAGGGGATTAAGGGGTGAATGCCCGAAGCCCAAAACTCCTATTTCTGTTTGAGGGAGGGGCAAGAGGGGAACAAAAGGGATGAATTGCCCCGACCTTAAACATCTTGTTCTTTCTTTAATTCCGTTTCAATGTACTCCTTGTTTTTTAGCTCTATCTCTCTGTCAACTGGTGGATGATTTAAACTAGCTAAATTTGCAATCTTTTCTACCGCCTTAAAAATTGGGCGTTCAAAAAGTTTTTTATCTTGTGTTTTATCATATTCATCAAAGAGATTTGCAACTAACTTTTTGGCAATACATACTTTGCAGTCTTCTGCTTGTTTATCAATTTGCTTTATGCCGTTATTTTGGTCTCTTTGACTTTTTACATCGGAGGAGCTTATTTTCTTCGGTAAAATTCCGCTTAATACTGCGGCTATTTCATCATCATAAAAATTAGCCATTTCAAAATCTTTTCCTTGAAAAGGTTTATTGTCATTTGTGACACCCCATATGTATTGCCAGTTTTTCGGATGAAGATATTTATTTTGGTTGAAGGAAATAGATATCCCTTTCTTCAATAAATCACTTATAATGTGTTTCTTGTCACTGCCTTCATTATCGCTTAGAAAAAAAGGGATAATTTGCCATTTATTCAAATTGTAAGTAATAAGGTGATGAAAGTTGCTGATAAATTTTTTTTGTTCTTTTTCTGAGGGAATTCCCCCGCCAAAAAAATTACTAATTCCCTTAATATCAACAAATTCAATCCCTAAATTTTCAGGTTTATTGCCGATATATTGTTCAAAAATCTCAGGAAAAATTGTTTCTTCGGTTTTTCCTTCAACGAAAACCATAACTCGTGGCTGATAGTCCAAACCAAAATCGTTTGCCAAGTAAAATAAACGCTTGTATCGGTCATGATAGTGATTTTTATCTTGATCTGAATATCTCTTATTTCTTGTGGCTCGTAGTAATACCCCGTATTGATTCATCTTTTCCGGTTCAAATTTTAAAATATCATCTGGAGCGATATTTGACATTTCATCAATATCTAAAATTTCTTTTTGCAAGCCTTCCTCAATAATTCTTTTTAGCATAACTGCCCATTGTAAGTATTCAACGCCCAACCTTGTATCTCCTTCCAGTTTATCTTTTTCACTCCAAGCGATATTTTTCCAAAGTTGAATCCAGTCATCCCTTTTAATACCTAATCTTTTTTGTGCTTCAGCTGAAAAGATTTTGTACCATTTAGCAATGTCCTCAATTTTAAAATCCAATTTCTCAAAAATATCGTTTAGTTTAAAATTCCGTTTCATTTCATGCCATTTTTTATCATCACCTGAAATTTGTATTGTTCCACCGCCTGATTTTGCATATGGAAAGTAAACAGATTGAACAGAAAGTAAAAATTTCAGAATTTTATTGTAATCCTGATAGTTTTTTAGATTCTCTTTCTTTTTTTCAAAATCAAATTTATTTTTAAATCTCTTAATCAAAATATCCTTTTTTTCAAGTGGTTTGTAATTCTCTCCTCCCAATAGTGGAATTGTTTCTTTGTCAGAAATTTCAATTTTCAGTTTAATATTTGATGTTAAATATACTTTTCCATTTTCAGCTGTCATTTCACAGTCACTAATATCAAAATCCGTTTTATTATGTGTTAAATTTACACAATTAATTTGTTTTATTTTTTCCAGCCAGTAAATTTGAAAAGATGAATAAAAACCGACAATTTTTTGTTTTTCGTGTTTCAACTCTTCATCAAAAAAAGTAGTCCACTCTTGAAAATCTTTTGTAGCAGGATCAAAAATATTGTCTTCCTCTAGCCAGTTTTTGAGCAAATCCTTGTGGTATGTTCCAATAACATCTTCCTTAAAAACATCATAAGTGGAATAAAATTTTACCTTGTAGCGTTCAATCTCTGTTTCACCTTCTTGCAGTCCACCTTCTTCGGGTCTCCAATATTCCTTTCCATCAGATTTTTTAAACTTTATTCGTTTTTCCTCTCCAATAGGCCTATCAATCCGAACAATGGGAAATAACAATTTTTCTTTTTCAAAAAACTCTAGTTCCTCTTTTGTTGTATTAACACCTCGCTTTTTGCAATAATCAATAAACTTATCCGTCTTTAAGGGCGGATTTTGTAAATACATTTCCTGCTCAATAAAATCAGCGAGAAAATTATTTTGCTTCGGTTTTTTCGATTGTTGCGATTTCTTCATCGGTAAGGTCATAAAGTTTGTAGATTGCGCGATCTATTTTTTCGTCCAGTTTTTCAATCTCTGTTTTCAGTCGGGCATGTTTATCCGTGTTGCCTGTCATCTCGTGCGCTTCTTTTTGCAAATTGAGCATAAGTTCGGCAAGTTTGGCGATTTCGGCTTGTTCTTTTTCGCTGGCTTCGGGAATGGGGATTTGTTGCAATTGATTAATTTTTATATGTAAACCAGCCTGAAAATTAGTTTTAAACCACTTAGCAATAAATCTAGAATTTAAAATAGCTAAAATAAATTCAAAAGAATATTTTTTTAGTTCATAAATAACATTCAAAGTATCGTTATTTAAATAATTACTTTTGTCTAACGTCGCATGTACATTTTCAGCTACATCTTTTATGATAATTTTCTTAGTTAAAAAATTTTCTATTTTTCTTGGTCTGCCGCCAACTTTTTCTATTATTAAATCAGGTTTGTACCAAATCCATTTTCCTCCCCAGCCATAAGAATACCTTGAAACATCTTTACCTCTGAGTATTTTATAACTATTCTCATCTTTCCTTTCATCAAAAATAAATCTTTCGTCATTGCTAGTTTTAATTCCAAGAGAAAAAGAAGCGATATCTCCTAGTAGAATAGTTTTTGCTCTGAGTTTTATTTCCGGAGAAAAAGAAAATCCGAAGTTTGGAGTATTAAAAATTCTTTCATAAGAAAGTTTATAAGGTAATTTAACAAATTTTTGATCTTTTAACTCTTCGAGAACAATTTGATGTTTTTTTGCTGCCTTGCTCTTCTCAATGAAAATTAAAATAGTCGTAACTGTGGCATCATTAAAAACTCCAGGAGGAAGTTTAACTAATTTTAAAACTTTGGTTTCGTTGATCAAAAATTCTCTGAATTTACTAAAACTATCAGTGCCAAGCCAACTATTCGAAAAAATAAAACCCATCTTACCTTTCGGTTTTAGAAGCGATATTGCCTTTTCAGTAAAAAAACTATACAAATCAGATTTATTTTTTGCTGTTTTAAATTCTTTTTTAAGCCATTCTCGAAAACTGCTATCTTTTATGTTTGCTAAATTTACATACGGCGGATTTCCAATAATTACGTCAAACCCTTCATTTTTAAATACTTCAGGAAAATCATCTTTCCAATTAAACGCTTTTTGCTCTCGCCATTTATCGCCAAAAACTTCCTGTAATTTTTCCGTCTCACCCTCAACAAGCGAATTTCCAATGCGGATATTATGCGAAAGTGTCGGCAATTTTGTTCTTTGCGAAAGAACACGCAAAAGCAAATTAAGTTGAGCGATTTCTATGGCTTGTTCGTCCAAGTCAACACCGTAAATATTGTTTTTCAAAATTTCAAAACGATCAAAAAGCCCAGTCTGTTTATCCAGTTTTGTTTTTGCTTCCAGCATTTTGTCGTAAGCAGTGATAAGGAAAGAACCGCTACCACAAGCAGGGTCGAGGATTTTTATGTTAGGAATATCTTTTGCTTTGGCTTTTTTCAAAACCTCGCCGAGTGTTTGCTCGATCAAATATTCAACAATATATCTTGGCGTGTAATAAATCCCTTGTGATTTGCGTTTGGATTTTTTCTTGTCGTCTTTTTGCGCTTTTTCTTGAACGTATCCCAAATATTGCTCATAAATTCCGCCCAAAACATCGGTTGAAATAGCGGAAAAATCGTACCGATAGCCGTCGGCGGTTTGATAAAGCCCCTTAATGATTGTTTCAAAAACTTTGTCGTCTGCTTTCCAGTTTTCCAGCGCGTGCGAAGCGAAAAGTTTTGAGTTGTAATGATCGTCAAACCAACGAAAGCCGTCATTGAGCCTTTTGAAAATGTTATGCTTTTTTCCTGCAGTTTCCCATTCACGGACAAGTGAAAGCAAAATGTTTTGCTCAATTTTTCTGTCTTCGGCGGTGCGAATAAAAATAAGGCGGTCTAAAACTTTTTGCACGCCTTCATCAAGTGCATCATCATCAATATTGCTGTTGTTTTTCTTAAAATCTTTGGTAAGAAGTGCGCGCCAAGTAGTTAAATCTTCAAAAAGTTTTTCACCAACCTGTTTTCGTTTGGTAAGTTTGCCCCATTTTTCCGCCTGTTCGGCGAGTTTCTTTTCTTCAAAACTTTCTTTGGAGAGAAGCCAAAGCTGGTCAAAGCGGTCTAGATATTCATGCCATTTTAATTCAAAGAAAAGATTTTGCGACAGGCTTTTTGGCGGAATTTCGGCGTTAAAAACTTTGATACCTTCAAAGTCTGAAAGAATCGCCCAAGTAACACTTTTATTCCAAGAATAATTTATGGCTTGTTCCGCCCACTTCCACTCGTCCAAATCAACTTTTAATGCTTTTGCTTCCAAAAACATGACAGGAATATGATTGAGGCGAAATGCCAAATCAACACGCCCTTTTGAAACTGTTTCTTCGGTTGTTACCTCATTTGGATTTTCTAAATTTCTCATATCCCAGCCCAAAAACTCAAAAAGCGGTTCGATAAATTCGTTTCGGGTTTGGGCTTCGTTGTATGATTTTACCTTTCGGGTGTCAACAAGACGTTGATATTTTTCAATCAATTTGGCTATTTGTTGTTTTGCTTCTTGTTTTGTCATAAGTTTGCGACTGTATTAAACAGTTGTATTGTATTCGTTTCCCCCTAATAAATAAACCGTTTCCGGAGCGGAGCGGAGGAAACACCGCTTATTCCCCTTATAAAATAAATGTTTTCGTAGCGGAGCGAAGAAAACTCCATATTTCCCCTCTATAATAAAAGAAAAACAAAATCGGATTCTTTTTAAGAGCTAGGGCGTTAGCCCTAAAAGGAAAAGCATATTTCAGCTAACGTCCGCGACTAAGCGAAGTTGGCTGGTGTTATAATATGCTCCGAAGGAGCTCAGCACCAGCCAATTTGGGTGAACGAACGAAGCGTAGCGGAGTGAGTGAACCGCTTAGTCGCTGTTGTACGATGTATACTTTTCCTTTTGTTCTGCGATAGCAGAATCGCTTTTCAATAATAAAAGGCAAATTGGCTTTGTTTTGGCGAGCAAAAGAGGGGAAAAAGGGGTGAATTTTGCGAGCCAAAACACTTTATTCCTTCCGTAGTGGCCATTTTAAATTGATCTTGGTTGCGTTATGGGGGGGGGTATGTTATAATATACTTAGTTTTATTCATAACCAAAAACAAAAATGAAGAAACAAAACAAAATCCTGCTAGCGGTTCTTGCCGTGGTGGTGGTTGCAGGTGTGGCTTTTTATGCCGGTAATTCAGAATTGTTTCAAGGTCGATTATCTAGAATCTCAAAGGCTCCCGCGTGTAATGTGGTTCTTGAAAACTTTGATCCAAATCCGAATAGCATTGGTAAGTACGGTGATGCTTTGGATTTTAAATGGAATGGCCCAGGTTGTTCTAGTTATAGATGGACGCAATATATGTTGTGTTTTGAAAATGTGAATAATGCTCAAGAGTTTGCGTGTTTGGGAGTTCCTGATTCAAATCATAAGACGTTAACAACAGAGAATTGGGAGTTTATCAATGGTGAAATGAAGACTCTGAATTCTGATGATAAAGTTGAAACGTATTGGTTCGTACAGTCATATTTTGGGAATGCTTTGAAGGGAGAAATAAAGAAGACCACACCTTGGAAATTTACTTATTCAACTTTTGGTTTGAAATAGGGGAAATTAAATTTTTATTGAGGCTCTGCTGAAAAGTGGGGCCTCTTTTTTATTCTCTGTTTGCTCTTTGGATTTTAAACATCGAAATACCTTTTTTTGTTCGAACTTGTCGTCCTTCGTGGAACACTCTGTTTAATTCTTGGGCAATGGCAGTGAGCCTTGTTAACGTTTTGTTGTCACGCTGAATTTGGAATTTTGGATCTGCCAATAACCGTAGGCAATAATGATGTTCATCTAAGCCTGTTTCAGGGTCAAATGTATGGTTTTCCCATGGCACTTGTCCTCTGGATATCGCGGCTTTTTGGGAAGCTATTTTTTTCTCTTCAGGGGATAAGCTGTGAATTCCGGCGCCTATTGCATGGGATTTTTTTCCGTGGGCTACATGCTCTTCGTGAGTAAGGGCGTGAATGCCTTTTCTTTCTTCATGTACTCTTTTTCCGATTTCTCTTAGTTCTTCCGTGCTTAAAGCAGTTACGCCTTTTCTATCAGCCATATTTCTTCTTGCTAATTCACTTCGTTCTTTGAAGGTCATAGCATGTACTCCGACTCCCATGTCTCGTGCTTTACGGCCGTTGGCACTCAATTCTTCTGTGGTTTGCGCGAAAATGCCGAGTTTTTTTTCATAAAGCGTTCTTCCGATTTGGCGTCTTTGCTCGATGCTAAGTGCATGGATGCCGATTTCTCTTTCTCGTAGACTTTCTCCATGTGCTCTTTGTTGTTTTTTGCTCCAGGCAAACATTCCAAGTTTGTCACGGACCAATAACTGAGCTGCTCTTGACGATATTACTCGTCTTTTTTCTGCATCCATTCCGTGGACGCCTTTGCCTTGTGCAAAACATTCCTCACCATTTCTTCTTGCCACTGTTTTTGCAAGTTTTGCTCTTTCCTCTTCATCAATCAGTTCTTTTAAAGCTTCGCAAACAGCTGTTCTGGCCACACGAGTTGTTTGCGCCACTTCATCAATGCTGTATTTCTTGACTATTTCTCCTTGATTTAAGCCACTTCTATAGTCATCGGCGATTTCTGGTTTCTCTTCAATAAGCTGTTTGGCCAATCTTTTTGCCGCTTGGATAGCGGCAATTTGTTGAGGTGTGCGTTCTGTTTCGCTTGAGTTTATGCTCATGATATTCTCCGATTATGGTGTTTTATTCTACGTATATTTACAGAATATGTCAATGTCTGAAATTTTGGCTATAAATAATAACGTTTTCGGAGCGAAGCGGAGAAAACAACCTTATTTCCCCTCTATCAAAAAAGAAAATCCAATTTGCCTATTATTGAAAAGCAAAGGGCTTTGCCCGTAAAAGGAAAAGTATATTTTGTACAACGTCCGAGACTAGGCGATGTTTGACGGGTGTAAAATATGCCGAAAGGCGTACACCCGTCAAATATGGGAGAATGAGCGAAACGTAGTGAAGCGAATGAACCGCCTAGTCTCTGTTGTACGATGTAGTAAAAAGATAGACCGCGAAGCGGGCTAGATAATTTGTCCAAATTTGCCTTTTATTTATTTTAGGAATGTGTTAGTTTATCGCACTAAATTAATGTTATGTCAAATGGCGAATCACAAGCAGGAAGCAAACGCTTAATTAGGGAAACTATTCAATCTCGTGGATTTTTCCCATCTGATCTGGCGGCGCATCTTTCACCTGCGGAAGTGATGCAGCCGAATGATTTTTCTGAAAGAGTCTGGACTAGACTTAGAGTTGAAGAATGTGGAGATCCCGTTATTCGTCTAAATGATTCAAAAAAGTTGATTACTCATTCTATGTATTGGGATCAGAGAAGAGAAGGAATAGAGCCTATACTTGTAGGAACTGATCGTATTGAAGGAGCTCTTGAGCGTATATATGTAAGAAAAAAGTTAGCCGATGTTTTAGAAAAGGCTGCATCACTACTTCCTGATGAATATCAGCTTTTGGTTTTAGATGGATTTCGTCCTGAACAAGTTCAAAGAAATATTTTTGAAAAACTTCAAACGCTTCTTGGAGATGAAGTGTTTAAATATGTTTCGCCGCCAGATCAGTTTGCGAGCCATGCGACTGGCGCTGCTGTCGATTTGACTATTTTGCAAAGTGGCAAGCCTGTTGATATGGGAGGAAAGGTAGATGAAATGGGGAAACGCGCACACTTGCATTGTTTTGAAGGAGCAAAAGATCCTGTTGATATTTCGATTCGAGATTGGCGAAGATATTTGCAATGGTTATTAAAAACCCCTGCAATATTGAACGATAACTATTCTGATGTTGTTGGCATTCCAACAGAAACTTGGCATTTAGAGTTGGTAGATACGCAAGTGGGTGCGTTTACGCAAAATAGGAGTGTGGCTCGCTATGGAAATGCTTCAAAGAATGGTTTGCTTCCTGCTGATATGCATTGATAAAAGGCAAATTTGGACAAATTATAAAAATCTTTGATTTTTCTTTT